>CALEOQ010000235.1 GCA_937910255.1 uncultured Caulobacteraceae bacterium
GGAGCACGGGGCGAAGGTAGTGGAGTGATAGATGGTGGAGGAGTGCAGATGTGATGGGGTGGTGACTGATGTATATACGTTGGTTTTTTTTTTTCAAGCAGAAGACGGCATACGAGATTACGACGTGACTGGAGTTCAGACGTGTGCTCTTCCGATCTCCCAGGCTATCCGCCGCTCGGAGGACGCCTTTGTCGACCAGCTGGTGGAGGCCGCGCCGGCGGCGGGCGCCGCCCTGATCACCGCCAGCTATGCTCGGGCCTATATCGATGTGAACCGCGACGCCTTCGAACTCGACCCCGGCATGTTCATCGACGAGCTGCCCGACTTCGCCCGCAGCCGCACCGCCCGGGTGGCGGCGGGCCTGGGCGCCATCGCCAAGGTGGTCTCCGAGGGCCAGGAGATCTATGCGCGCAAGCTGACCTTCGCCGAGGCGCAAGGCCGCATCGACGGAGCCCACCGGCCCTATCACGCCGCGCTCACCCAACTGATCGCCGAGGCCCAGGCCGCCCATGGGGTGGCCATACTGGTCGACTGGCACTCCATGCCCTCGATTGCGGCCAAGGCGGCCGGCGTCGGCGGCTGCGACATGGTGCTGGGGGATCGGTTCGGCGCGGCCTGTTCGAATTCGCTGACCCGACTGGCCGAACTGGAGCTTGAGGCCCGTGGCTACCGGGTGGTGCGCAACACCCCCTATGCCGGCGGCTACACCACCGAGCACTATGGCCGCCCGGCCCGCCGGGTCCACGCCCTGCAAATCGAACTGAACCGGGCGCTGTATCTCGACGAGGAAGCGCTGACGCCCACCCCGGGCTTTGCGCGCCTCAAGGCCGACATCGAGGCGCTGACCGCATCGCTGACCGCCGAGGCCTGGTCGGGGCGGCTCTAGGGGCGCGCATGGAACGGGTCGCCACCTGCCTATGCGGTCAGCTTGAACTGCGATGTGCGGCTGAGCCGCTGAGGGTCGCCGTGTGTCACTGCCTGGCCTGCCAGAAGCAGACGGGCAGCACGCACAATGTGGCAGGGTTCTTCGAAAGGCCGGACGTCAGCGTCAGCGGCGAAAGCCGGTCCTACACACGAAGGTCTCAAGCGGGTCATGCCGTCACCCATCACTTCTGCCCAAGGTGCGGCTCCACCGTCCGGTGGGGATCAACAAGTGCTCAGGACCTGATCGCCGTGGCGGTGGGCGCCTTCGGCGACCCCAGCTTTCCGCCACCTGGCCATGAGGTTTGGACGGCGCATCGGCACCCCTGGATCGCGGTGGAAACGACCGGTTCGACCTAGACGCCGCGTTCGGGGAGGACCAGGCGCGCCAGCTTCTCCCGCAGGCTCTGCGTGTCGGACCTCGGCGTGAAGGCTGGAATGGTCAGGAAGTCCTCCAGTTGCCCGCGCGAAAAGTCCGACAGCCGGTCAGAGCGCCCGGCGTCTATGGCCTCGACCATCGCCGGGCCGCGCAGGAACACCGGGTCCACCAGCTTCAGCTGACCCTGGGCGTCGGCCAGCACCTGCCCGGCGCGGATGTCGGAGCCGCCCCAAAGGGCGTAGCGCGCCTGACCCAGACTCATGAGGGCGAGGATCGTCTCGCGCAGCGCCTTCAGATCGGGATCGGCGGGATCGAAGGACCCGGTGTCCTGCTGAATCTCATAGCCGCTGTGGTTGGGCAGGCCGAGGGCGGCGCAGAAGGCGGCCGCGCACGGCTCTGGCGCGGCCCAGAGGCGCTCGATGACCGTCGCGTAGCCGTTGCGCCGCAACGGGACGACCGTCTTCACCTTGGGCAGCCACCGGTTGTCGGGTCCATCGAGGCACGCTTGCGCGAAGAGGGCGTAGGCCGGGTCGAAGGGCGTGACCCGCACGGCCCAGGGGCTGTCGGCATGGCCGTGGACCCAGGACCAGTCGCCGCGGCCGACGTCCATCCAGCCGGCCCGGCGCAGACGCTCGCAAGCCTCGGCGGCGGACATCTCGCGGGTGAATTCCGGGGGATCGATCACGGCGTGGGTCCAGCGCTTGGGCCAATCCACCTTAGGATAGCCCCCGCCGCTCGCGCCAGGCGGTCAGGCAGGCCCGCAGCGCAAAAAAAAGGCCGCGCTCGAAAGCGCGGCCAGTTCATTAGGGAGGAAACGCCCAGGAAGGGCAGAGACGTCCGAGGACGCCTCACGGTTCAAATGTACGGTGCGGCGCACAAAAGGACAAGGGCCAAATCGTCGCATTTGCGCATGCCGGCCGAAAATCCTGACTTTATCCCGCGTTTTCAATAGTCTTAGAGGGTGGGATCACATCGTGTTTCGTGTTGCAACGCACAAGACAAGGTTCGGCCATTGAAAGACTGACATGACTTCGCGCTAGCCGCGGGGCCTCTTGTCCCCTAAAAGCCGCCGCTTCCGGAAAAGGTTTCCCATGTCGCTGCGCAACATCGCCATCATCGCCCACGTTGACCACGGTAAGACGACCCTCGTCGACCAGCTTCTCGCCCAGTCGGGCGTGTTCCGAGCCAATGAGGCGACGGTCGAACGCGCCATGGACTCCAATGACCAGGAGCGCGAGCGCGGGATCACCATCCTGGCCAAGTGCACCAGCGTGCTCTGGAACGGCAAGGCCGGCGAGACGCGGATCAACATCATCGACACCCCCGGCCACGCCGACTTCGGCGGCGAGGTGGAGCGGATCCTCGGCATGGTGGACGGCTGCGTCCTGCTGGTGGACGCCGAAGAGGGCGTCATGCCCCAGACCAAGTTCGTGCTGGGCAAGGCCCTGAAGATGGGCCTCAAGCCCATCCTCTGCCTGAACAAGGTCGATCGACCGCACGCCGATCCCGACCGCATTCTGAACGACGCCTTCGACCTGTTCGCGGCCATGGGCGCCACCGACGAGCAGCTGGACTTCCCGCACATCTACGCCAGCGGCAAGAATGGCTGGGCGACCCTGGACATGGACCAGCCCAACGACACGCTCGCACCGCTGTTCGACATGATCGTCGAGCACGTGCCCGAGCCCAAGGCCGTGGCCCGGGCCGAAGAGCCCTTCCAGATCCTGTCGGTGCTGATCGAAAGCGATCCCTTCCTGGGCCGCCTGCTGACCGGCCGCATCGAGTCGGGCAAGGCGACGCCGGGCCTGGCCATCAAGGCCCTGTCGCGGGACGGCAAGGAGATCGAGCGCGGCCGCATCACCAAGGTGCTCGCCTTCCGCGGCCTGAAGCGCCAGCCCATCGAAGACGCCGAAGCCGGCGACATCGTCGCCATCGCCGGCCTGTCCAAGGCCACCGTGGCCGACACCCTCTGCGCCCTCGACGTGACCGAGGCCCTGCCGGCCCAGCCCATCGATCCGCCGACCATCTCCATGACCGTCTCGGTCAATGACAGCCCCCTGGCCGGCCGCGAAGGCGACAAGGTGCAGAGCCGCGTCATCGCCGCCCGCCTGTTGAAGGAAGCGGAGTCCAACGTCGCCATTCGGGTCACCGAGACCGCCGAGAAGGACGCCTATGAGGTCGCTGGCCGGGGCGAACTGCAGCTGGGCGTGCTGATCGAAGGCATGCGCCGCGAAGGCTTCGAACTGTCCATCAGCCGCCCCCGCGTGGTCTTCCAGAATGATCCGGAGACCGGCGAGCGCCTGGAACCCATCGAAGACGTGATGATCGATGTGGATGACGAGTTCTCCGGCATCGTCATCGAAAAGCTGTCGGCCCGCAAAGCCGAGCTGAAGGACATGGGCCCCTCGGGCGCCGGCAAGACCCGCATCAGCCTGATGGCGCCGTCCCGCTCGCTGATCGGCTATCAGGGCGAGTTCCTTACCGACACCCGCGGCTCGGGCGTGCTGAACCGCGTGTTCAGCCACTATGAGCCCTACAAGGGCGCCATCGACGCCGGCCGTAAGGGCGTGCTGGTGGCCAATTCCGACGGCGAGACCGCCGCCTTCGCCCTGTGGAACCTGGAAGACCGCGGCACCATGTTCGTGGGCGCCGGCGAGAAGACCTATCAGGGCATGATCATCGGCGAGAACGCCCGGGCCGACGACCTGGACGTCAACCCGATGAAGGCCAAGCAGCTGACCAACGTGCGGGCCTCTGGCAAGGACGAAAGCATCCGCCTGACCCCGCCGCGGCGGCTGACCCTCGAACAGGCCATCGCCTATATCGAGGAAGACGAGCTGGTCGAGGTGACGCCCAAGAACATCCGCCTGCGCAAGAAGGTCCTGAACCCGAGCTTCCGCAAGAAGCGCGTCAAGGAAGACTAGAAACTACGCGGCCCAGGCGCGCTCCGCCTGGGCCAGCCCTAGCGCGGGAAATGCTCCACATGGGTTTCGGCCGTGCGGCCGAAGTAGAGCACCCTGCGTCCCAGGAATGACACCAGATAGCCGGCGCAGCCGAACGCCTTGGCGTTCCTGCAGAAGGCGCCATAGCTGTAGTCCGGCGGACCGGCCTGAGCCCAGGCGACCTGATCGGCCAGGCCTGCGGCGTCGAAGGCGGCGGCCACCAGACCCTCAGAGGGCGGATTGTCGAGCACCACGCTGTCCCCGTCGGGCAAGACATAGGTGGTGGTGTTGCGGCGATAGTCCACCAGATACCCCTCGAACCCCGCAGCGATCAGACGCCCGACGATCTCCGGGAAGGGGGCCGTCCCCTCATGGGCCGCGGCCAGGCAGGTCTTGGCCACGTCGATCTTCTGCGCCTCCATGGCGGTCTCCTTTTCCATTGGGTGGGAAGCCTCAGGCGGTGGGCGCCGCGGTCAGATGGTGGGCCGCCGCCAGCTTGCGCAGCAGGCGCTCCAGTTCACGCCGCTCCTCGGGCGCGAGCCCTTCGAAAGAACCGGCATCGTTCTGATCGGCAAGGGCGGCCAGGCGGGGCACAAGGGCGTGGCCCTGGGGCCGCAGGGCCAGGCTCTGACGACGCCCATCGCCCCCTGCCTCCCGGCGCTCAACCAGATCCTTGGCCACCAGGCGGTCGGCGAGCTTCGAGATCGCCCCCTTGGTCATCCCCATGCGCTCGGCGAGCTGCGAGGGCGCCATGGGCTCGACGCCATAGAGGGCCCGCAGGACCACCCACTCGGCCACGGTGACGCCCTCGGCCTCGACGCGGCGGGCGAAGCTCTGCGACACGGCGTTGGACACGAGCCGGAGCCAATAGCCCAGGTGGTCCTCCAGGCCGGCGGGCGACGATGCTTCGGGCATGGGTCCCTCATAGGTTGACTAGGAAACTAGCAAAATTAGTTTCCTAGTCAACTTGATATCTCTGCGACGTGCTGGCCTAGGATGTACGCCTGCCATCGCTGGATCGTCCCATGCCCGACGCCACCTTCGCCGCCCTGCCGACGACCATCTTCGAGGAGATGAGCGGACTGGCGCGAGCCCATGGGGCGATCAATCTGGGCCAGGGCTTTCCCGATGATCCTGGCCCGGAGTCTCTTCGGCGCCGTGCCGCCGAGGCGGTCCTGGACGGCTATAACCAGTATCCGCCCATGGCCGGCCTGCCCGAGCTGCGGGCCGCAGTCGCCGGCCACTATCGCCGCACCCAGGGGCTTAAACTCGATCCCACGTCCGAGGTGGTGATCACGTCCGGCGCCACCGAGGCCCTGGCCGCAGCCTTCCTGGCCCTGATCGAACCCGGCGACGAGGTGATCGTCTTCCAGCCGCTCTATGACGCCTATCTGCCGCTGATCCGGAGGGCCGGCGGCGTGCCGCGGCTGATCTCGCTCGCGCCACCCCACTGGCGCTTCACGCGGTCCATGCTGGAGGCTGCGATCACGCCGAAGACTCGCTTTGTGGTGCTGAACAATCCGGTCAATCCCACCGGCATGGTAGTCCCCGACGCCGATCTCACCCTGCTGGCCGAGGTCTGCGTGGCCCACAACCTGATCGCCATCTGCGACGAGGTCTGGGAGCAGGTGGTCTTTGCGCCCGCCGTCCACCGGCCGCTGATGGCCTATCGCGGCATGGCCGGGCGCTGCGTGAAGATCGGCTCGGCCGGCAAGATGTTCGGCCTCACCGGCTGGAAGGTGGGCTTCCTCTGCGCGGCCGCGCCCCTGGCCCGTCACCTGGCCAAGGCCCATCAGTTCCTGACCTTCACCACCCCGCCCAATCTTCAGGTCGCCGTGGCCTTTGGGCTGGAGACCCTGGGCGACTGGCTCGACGGGATGCCCGCGCAGCTGGCCGCCAGCCAGGCCCGGCTGACCGCCGCCCTCACCGGGGAAGGCTTCGCCGTCCTGCCCTCTCAAGGGACCTATTTCCTGAACATCGATCTGGCGGGATCAGGCGTGACCCTGAGCGATCGCGACTTCGCCTTCATGGCCGTGCGAGAGGCCGGGGTCGCCACCATCCCGGTCTCGGCCCTCTATGAAGCTGAGCCGGTCAACACCATCCTGCGCCTGTGCTTCGCCAAGGCCGACGCCACCCTGGACGAGGGGGCGCGGCGGCTGGCGCACGCCCGCGACCGGGCGGCTCAGACCGTCGGCGCGCGTTCCATATAGACATCGAGGTCGTCGCGGCCGGTGACGACGAAGCCCCGTCGGTCATAGAGCCGCTTGGCGTCGCTCTCGCGCAGGACCGTCAGCTGCACGGCGGCGGCCACGGCGTCAGCCTCGGCCAGCAGCACGTCCAGGACCGCCGTCCCCAGGCCCCGCCCCTGCCAATGCACCTGCAGGTAGAAGTGCTCGAGCTTCAGGACGCCGGGCGCGGTCGGATAGAAGGCCACGCAGCCGGCGATCTCTTCGCCCGCCACGATCAGCCGGGTGGTTTCGGGACGGTAGGTGTCGGCGAACCAGGCCCGCGCCCGCTCCGGATCGAAGCGGCCGATGCGGTTGAAGCTCTCGGCCATCACCCGCAGCCGCAGCTCCGTCAGGGCCGAAAGGTCAGCGGCCTTCGCCGGCGAAAAGACGAAGGCCGGGAGGCTCATGCTCAGCAGGTGGAGCCGCCGTCGACCACGATGGCCTGGCCGGTCATCCAGGAGCCGGCCTTCGACGCCAGGAAGACGGCCGCGCCGGCGATGTCGTCGGGCTCGCCCAGGCGGCGCAGGGGATTGTTGGCGCTGGAGCGCTTCTCGGCTTCCGGCGTGTCCCAGAGCGCCTTGGCGAAGTCGGTCTTCACCAGGCCCGGCGCGATGCAGTTGACGCGGATATTGTCCGGGCCCAGCTCGACGGCCAGGTTGCGGGCCAGCTGGAAGTCGGCGGCCTTGGAGATGTTGTAGGCGCCGATGCCGGTGGAGCCGCGCAGGCCGCCGATGGACGAGATGATGATCACCGCCCCGTCGCGGCGCTCGCGCATCTGCGGCGCGGCCATCTGGATCAGCCAGTTGTTGGCGATGATGTTGTTGTCGAGGATCTTGCGGAAGGCGTCGTCCTCGATCTTGGCCATGGGGCCGAAATAGGGGTTGGTGGCGGCGTTGCAGACGACGATGTCGATCTGGCCGAACGCCGTGTTGGTCTCGTCCACCAGGCGCTGCAGATCCGCCTTCGAGGAGATCGAGGCCGGCACGGAAATGGCCGCGCCGGGATGCTTCTCGTTGATGGCCGCGGCCACCTCGTCGCAGGGCCCGGCCTTGCGCGAGGAGATCACCACCTTGGCGCCATGTTCGGCCATGCGCTCGGCGATCGCCTTGCCGATGCCCCGCGAGGATCCGGTGATCACGGCGACCTTGCCGGTCAGATCGAACAGTTCCATGGCGCGTCTTCCCTGAATTGAAATGCTTGTTTGAATGGCGCCATTTGCGGCGCCGCCCGACCCCAGGTCAAGGCGGCGCCGCCCCGTCCGCCGAGGGGAAGGTGGCGGACGGATCCTGCGATCAGAAGCGGTAGGTCAGGGCGCCGATCACCTTGCGGCGCGAGCCGATGAAGCAGTCGCCGCGCACCAGACAGCTCGAGAAATAGTACTCGTCCTCGAGGTTCTGCACGTTGAGGGACAGGCGCCAGTTGTCCTGCTCATAGGCTGCGAGGGCGTCGAACAGGGTGACCGCCGGGGTCTTCAGGATGAACAGGCGATTGGCGTCCTGGTCGGTGGTTTCGCCCACATAGCGCACCCCCAGGCCCAGGCTCAGCTCGCCGTCGGCGCCGATGCGGAAGCGGCGGGTTCCCCAGGCCGAGGCCGCATGCAGGGGCTGGGACGCAAACGGTTTGCCCACCTCCAGGGGGTTGGTGCTCTCGGACACCTCCACCTCGTTGTAGGTGTAGTTGACGCTCAGATCGTAGACCTCGCGGAAGATGGCGCGGCCTTCCACCTCAAAACCTCGGGACTGGACCTCGCCGGTCTGGATGCGGTTCTGCGGATTGGTCGGGTCGGCGGTCAGCCGGTTGGTGTCGCGGATGTCGAACACCGCCGCCGTCGCCAGATACTGCGGGGCCGGCTGCCATTTGAGGCCCGCCTCCCATTGCTTGCCCATCTGGGGCTCGAAGGGCTCGCCATAGATGTTGGCGCCGGCCACCGGCAGGAAGCTCTCCGAATAGCTGACATAGGCCGAGAGCCCGCCCTCGAAGGCGTAGAGCAGGCCCGCCCGATAGGTGGTGGCGTCGGAGGTCTTCTCGGTGACCTTGGCGTCCACCGCGATGGAGCGGGTCGTCGCCTCGTCGCGGCGCACCCCCAGGATCAGGTTCCAGCCGCCCAGGCGGATCTGGTCCTGCAGATAGACGCCGAGCTGCTCCTGTTCGGTGGTCGCCTTCCGGGTCACCACCGGCTCGACATAGTTGCCATAGACCGGATCGAACAGGTCGATGGGGGTGGTCAGGGCGGACCCCGACTCCATGAACTGGCGGTACTGCTGGCCGTCCACCCCGAACAGCAGGGTGTGTTCGACGCCGCCGGTCCGGAAGTTGGCCTGGAACTGGTGGTCGATCGAATAGGCCCGCGATTCCGGGAAGGAGTAGGAGATGTAGCGTGTGGTGCTGCGCTGCGGGCCCACATAGCCGGCCTCGCCTGGCTGAACCCAGGGGTTCAGGGGGTTGAAATAGCTGTTCGGGTACATGGTCTGGTAGTTGACGTCCGACCAGGATCCGCGGGCGCTGAGCCGGTATTCGAAGTGCGGATTGAACCGGTGCCGGGCGAACAGGCTCACATTCGACTGGATCGCCCGATAGAGCTCGACGTCCGGCTCGCTGATGAAGGTGTTCGAGGGCAGCTGGCCGTTCACATTGGGCAGCAGCGTGCCCTGGTGCGGCAGGAACTGAGTGGTCGAGCCGGTGCGATCCTCCTGGTGATGGACCAGCAGGGTGAGCTCGGTGTCGGCGCTGGGCCGCCAGGTGATCGAGGGGGCGAGGAACAGCCGGTCATCGCCGATATGGTCCACCTGGGTCTCGGCGTCGCGATAGAGGCCGGTGAAGCGATAGGCCCGGGTCCCGAGATCGGAAGAGCGTCGTGTAGGGAAAGAGTGTAGATCTCGGTGGTCGCCGTATCATTAAAAAAAAAAACACACAACATACCAGCTCACCGGAACCTGAGACGCAGTAACACCCTCCCACCAC
>CALEOQ010000236.1 GCA_937910255.1 uncultured Caulobacteraceae bacterium
GTAGGTTGTGTTGGTTAATGTCGAAGTGAGTACGAGGCAGCGATGTAGGCGACAGCGAGCGTGGTTTTTGTTTTTTTTTTTTTTAAGGATACGGCGACCACCGAGATCGACACTCTTTCCCTACACGACGCTCTTCCGATCTCGGTCCAGGCGCATTCCCCCGCCGCCGCCGTCACCGCCCGCCCAGGCCCCACGGCCTGGGCGGTGCTGGCGACCCTTTGCTTCATCTATGTCCTGAACTTCCTGGATCGGCAGCTGCTGTCGATCCTGGCCAAACCCATTCAGGACGAACTTGGCGTCACAGACGGTCAGCTCGGCCTGATCAGCGGTCTCTATTTCGCGCTCTTCTACTGCATCCTCGCCCTGCCGGTGGGCTGGCTGGCCGACCGGACCAACCGGGTGAAGGTGCTGGCCTTCTCCTGCGGACTTTGGAGCGCCGCCACCGCAGCCTGCGGCATGGCGGGCAGCTATCCGCAACTGGCCGCAGCGCGGATGGCCGTGGGCGTGGGCGAGGCCGGCGGCGTGCCGCCGTCCTACGCCATCATTTCCGACTACTTCCCCTCCGGCCGGCGGGGCACGGCCCTCAGCCTGTTCAATCTGGGGCCGCCCATCGGTCAGGCCATCGGCATCGCCTTTGGCGCCTCCATCGCCGCAGCCTATTCCTGGCGCCTGGCCTTTCTGTGCGTCGGCGCCGTCGGCGTGGTCACCGCGGTCGGCGTCTGGATTTTCGTGCGCGAGCCGCGGCGCGGGGGTCTCGACGCGCCGGCCCCCGCCCCCGCCGAGGTCCTGGACGCGACCGCCGCGGCGGCCCCGCAGTCGGGCTTCTGGTCGACCTGCCGGCTGTTCTTCAGCCACCCCGTACTGCTGCGCACCGCACTCGCCTGTGCGGCGACCCAGTTCGTGACCTACGCCGTCCTGAACTTCACCACCCTGTTCCTGATGCGCGAAAAGGGCATGTCCCTGGAGCAGGTCGCCCTGTGGTACGCCCTGCTGATCGGCGTCGGGGTCAGCGCCGGCATGTTCATCTCGGGCCGGCTGATCGATCGCTACGCGCCGCGATGGAAGGCGGCCTACGCCTACATTCCCGCCGCCGGCCTGGCCCTGGCCGCGCCGCTGTTCGTCGGGTTCGTCTGGGCGCCCAGCTGGCCCCTGGCCCTGGCCTTCCTCGCCCTGCCGACGGCGCTCAACTATTTCTACCTCTCCCCGGCCGTCACCCTGGTGCAGGAGGAGGTTCGCCCCGACCAGAGGACCCTGGCCGGCGCGCTGCTCCTGCTGGTCATGAACCTGATCGGACTAGGCCTCGGCCCGACCTATCTGGGCTTCATGAGCGACTGGCTGCGCCCATCCCATCCGGACAACTCGCTGCAACTGGCCTTCTACAGCCTCGTCCCGTTCTACGGCGTGGCGATCCTGGCCTTCCTGTGGCTGGCCCGGGCGATCCGGCGCGAAGGTGAGGAGGCGAAGGCTTGAAACGCAGCATGATCGCCCTGCTGGCGGCTTCAGTTCTGTCCCTGCCCGCCCAGGCGCTGGCCCAGGGCCCGGTCATCCAGACCGCCTCCGGGCCGGTGCGCGGCGAGGTCGAGGACGGCGTCGCGGTCTTCAGGGGCCTGCCCTACGCCGCTCCGCCCCTGGGACCTCTGCGGTGGCGCCCACCAGCCCCGGCGGCGAGCTGGACCGACGTGCGCGAGGCCTCGCAGTTCGGGGCGGCCTGTCCCCAGCCCCCGTCCCGTCCCGGCAGCATCTATGCCGCGCGCCACCCGGCGGTCAGCGAGGACTGCCTGTTCCTGAATGTCTGGGCGCCGACCGAGTCCCGCGACGCCCCGGTGTTCGTCTGGATCCACGGCGGCTCCCTGACCACGGGCGCCGGTAGCGAGCCGATGTATGACGGGGCCAAGCTCGCCGCCCAGGGGCTGGTGGTGGTCACGATCAACTATCGGCTGGGCGTGCTGGGCTATCTGGCCCATCCGGAACTCAGCGCGGAAGCCCCCGACGGCGTCTCCGGAAACTATGGACTGCTCGACCAGATCGCGGCCCTGAAGTGGGTGCAGGCCAATATCGCCGCCTTCGGGGGCGATCCCGCCAGGGTCACCATCGCCGGGGAGTCGGCAGGCGCGCTGAGCGTCATGTATCTCATGGCCTCGCCGGCGGCCCGCGGCCTGTTCCACAAGGCGGTGGCCCAGAGCGCCTACATGATCTCGACGCCCGAGCTGAAGGCCGATCGGCACGGGGCGCCCTCGGCGGAATCGGCCGGCGTGGAACTCGGCCGTCGGCTGGAAGCCCGCAGCCTGGCCCGCCTCCGGGCCATGGACGCCCAGACCCTGCCGGTCGCGGCCGCCATGGCCGGCTTCCAGCCCTGGGGGGCGGTGGATGGCCGCGTCCTGCCGCGTCAGCTGGTGGAGGTCTTTGATCGCGGCGAGCAGGCGCCGGTTCCCATCCTGGCCGGCTTCAATGAGGGGGAGATCCGCTCGCTCCGCTTCCTGGCGCCGCCGCCGCCCGAGAGCCCGGAGGCCTATGAAGCGCTCATCGGCGCGCGCTACGGCGACCTGGCCGAGGATTTCCTCAGGCTCTATCCGAGCGCCGATCCAGCCGCCAGTGTCCTGGCTGCGCCGCGCGATGCGCTCTACGGCTGGACCGCCGAACGTCTGGCGCGCAGCCAGACCGCCCAGGGGCGGGACGCCTATCTCTACCTGTTCGACCACGGCTATCGGTCCGCCGACCAGCTGGACCTGCACGCCTTTCACGCCGCCGAAATCCCCTATGTGTTCGGGACCCATGGACACACGCCGCCCAGGTGGCCAGCCCCGCCTGACACGCCGACCGAACGGGCGCTTGCGGCGGCCATGATGGGCTACTGGGCGAGTTTCGCGCGCAGCGGGACGCCGGCGGTCGAGGGCGCGCCGGTCTGGCGCCCCTATGGCGAGGGCCAGTCCTACATGGCCTTCGCCGACGCGCCCCAGCCGGGCCGCGATCTCATGCCCGGCATGTTTGAACTGAACGAAGCCGTCGTCTGCCGGCGACAAAGGGATGGGACCATGGCCTGGAACTGGAATGTGGGCGTTGCGGCGCCGCCGCTCCCGGCCGGAGGGCCGCCATGCCCGTAGCCGACGGGGAGATGCAGGCCTATGCGCTCACCCTCGACAGGTTCCTCGATCACGCGGCCAAATGGACTCCGCAGGCCGAGGTGGTCAGCGCCCAGGCCGATGGCCGGCGATCCCGCATCGGCTATGCCGACCTGCGCGCGCGGGCCAGCGGCGTTTCGCAGGTGCTGCACGACCGGGGCGTGAGGGCCGGCGACCGGGTCGCGACCCTGGCCTGGAACAGCCAGGCGCACCTGGAGGCCTGGTACGGGATCATGGCCATGGGCGCAGTGTGTCACACGCTCAATCCCCGGCTGACCGAAGACCAGCTTGCAGCCATGATCGCCCGATCCGAGGCGCGCCTTCTCATCGTAAGCCAGGACCTGGCGGACCTCGCAGGCCGGCTGGCCCGGACGGCGGCCGCCGACATCGACCTGCTCGTGATTGACGCCGACACGACGGCTCACGACGCAGCCCCCGCCCGCCTGGCGCCGCTGATCGATGGCGCAGACCCCCAGATCGCCTGGGGCCAGTTCGACGAGACGGCGCCCTGCGGCCTCTGCTTCACCTCCGGGACGACGGGGGCGCCCAAGGGCGTCACCTACACCCACCGCTCGAGCTATCTCCACACCCTGCGCCTGCTGCAGACCGACGTCCTGGGCCTCTCGGCCCGCGACCGGGTGCTGGTGGCGGTGCCGATGTTCCACGCCAACGCCTGGGGATTGCCCTTCGCCATACCGGCGGCGGGCGCCAGGATGGTGCTGCCGGGCCGGCGCCTGGAGGGCGCGGCCCTGGCGCAACTGATCGAGGCCGAGGGCGTCACCATCGGGGTCGGCGTCGCCACCGTCTGGCTGGGGCTCCTCGAGCACCTCGAGGCGACCGGAGGCCAGACGCCGTCGCTTGAGCGCCTGGTGGTCGGCGGCGCGCCCCTGGCGCCGGCGCTCATGGCCCGCCTGGAGGACCGGCTCGGCGTCACCGTCCAGACCAGCTGGGGCATGACCGAGCTTTCGCCGTCCGGCGTCTTCGCCCGGCCGAACGATCCGCACCGCTCAGCCGTCCGCTCCGGCCGGCCGGCCGTCGGGGTGGATCTGCTGCTGACCGACGCCGATGGCCGCCCACTCCCAGACCAGCGGGGGGCAGAGGGGCATCTGAAGGTGAAGGGTCCGGCGGTGGTGCGCCGCTATTTCGGTGAGACCGCCCCGGCCACAGACGAGGATGGCTGGTTTCCCACCGGCGACCTTGCCCGCATCGATGCGACCGGCGAGCTGACCATCACCGGCCGGGCGAAGGACCTCATCAAGTCCGGCGGCGAATGGATCAATCCCGCCGAGATCGAGGCGGTGGTCAACGAGATTCCCGGGGTCGCCCTGGCCGCCGTGATCGGGCGTCACGATCCCAAATGGGGCGAGCGGCCGGTCCTGGTGGTCCAGACCCGCAGCGAGGGGGTCAGCGACGAGGCTCTGCTTTCGCCTTTGCACACGCGGGTGGCGTCCTGGTGGATTCCCGACGTCATCATCCGGCTGGAACAGATGCCGCTGGCCGCTACTGGTAAGATCGACAAGTCCCGACTGAGAGCTGAGTATGGCCGCGAGTGATCCCCTCCCCAAGAGCGTCCCGAAACCGTCGCCCAAGGCCGGGGCGGCGCCCCCTGTGCGCGCGGCCGCGCGCCCGACGAAGGAGCAGCAGCGCGCCGACAAGATGGAGCAGATCCTCGACGCGGCCGAGCGCCTGTTTTCCCGTCATGGCCTGCATGGGGTGACGCTGAAGGATGTCGCAAAGGAGGTCGGCGCCCACCACACGCTCCTGAACTACTACTTCAACGACAAGAAGCAGCTGTTCGACGCGGTCTTCGCCCGCCGGGCAGTGGTGACCCGCGATCTGCGGATGGCGGCCCTCGACCGCTACGACGCCGAAACGAAGGGAAGACCAACGGTCGAAGGCGCCCTGCGCGCCTTCCTAGACACCGACCTTGATCTCTACATCCAGGGCGGCGAGCCCTGGAAGAATTACGGCGCGCTGGGCGCTCAGGTGGCCAATACGCCCGAATGGGGCGCAGAACTGATGGACCAGCACTTCGATCCGGTGGTCCTGCGCCTGATTGATCTCCTGAAGAAGGCCCTGCCCGACTGCGCAGAGGCTGACATCTTCTGGGGCTATCACTTCGTCACCGGCGCGCTGATGCTGACCTTGGCCAGGACCGGCCGCATCGACAAACTGTCCAATGGGGCGTGCAGCTCCGAGGACTTCGTGGCCGTGAAGGAGCGCATGGCCGCCTTCATGGCCGGCGGCTTCATGACGATCTGCAAACCCAGGGATGAGGCCGGGGCCTGAACGGCTCGCCGGCCTTCCCGCCTTGCGATCCTAGGCCGGCGTGGCCGCCACCTGGGAGACGAGTTGGCGGAAGCCTTCCGCCGCGGCTGTGGTCGCTTCGACGTTCAGGCAGCGCTCGTCGTCCTCGGCCACGTGGTGATAGCGGTGGATGCCGAAGACCCCGGCGGCCGGGCTGTAGCCGGCCTTGATGACCTCAACGAGCTCGCCGGCCGCCAACACCTGGCTTGAGACTGGCGCCTCATAGCCGGCCTGGCCGGCGAACACCTCCCGGGCCAGCGGCAGCAGATCGGGGGATATGGAAAGGAAGCGCTGGCTGTCCACGCTGGGCAGCGGGGTCGGTTTCCCGGGAGTCTCGTGCCAGTCGCGGGCCGCGACATTGGCCCCCAGGTGGAGCCAGAAGCGCGTGGCGGCCGGGGGCGGAGCGATCGCCTTCATGGCCTCGGCCGCCCCGAGGTATTCGTATTCGTGGCCCGTGTTGCAGACGAAGGCCAGGTCGTAGTCCGGGAGGGCGTCGGGCGCCCACCGCGCAAGATCCAGCCAAACCGCCACGCCGGGTCCGCGCTCGGCCGCGCACACGAACCAGCCGGACCGGGGGGTCGAGATCGCCAGCCACCGGCCCTTGCCCCTATCCATCCGGCCGACAAAGTTGAAGGCTGTCCGCCGCCCGCCGTCCCCCTGGATGGTGAGGCGCGCCTCTCGCCGTTCCATGGCGCCGGCCAGGATGTCGCCGGCGTCCTCCGGGGCGAGCAAGGCGACAGGCCCATCGAACATCGGACCGCGGCCATCGGCGTTGAGCGCGACCACCTTGCCGGTGGGGCCATTGGTGATCGCCACGGCCGCCTTGGCGCCGCTGGCGAAGGCCCGCTTGAGGGGATCTCTCGCGCCAGGCGACAGCAGCGACGACCAGCGCGCATGCGCCAGGTCGACCACGGCGATGGCGCCGTCCAGCGATCCAGCGAAGCGTCCAGCGGAATCGACCCGCACCAGAGGGCCGGTGAGGCCTTCGGCGCCTGTGGGCGTGACGATGGGCTGAGGATAGAGGGGGATGCGGGCGCCGCCCATCTCGATGTCGGCCCGCTGCGCGTCAAAGAACGGCGCGGAAAAGGTTTGCCGCTCGACCTCGTAACCCAGGCCCAAAAGCTCGCCGGCCAGCCACTCGCCGCAGGCCGTGTCCCCGGGACCGCCGGCGCGCTTTTCGCCATAGCCGACATAGCGAAGCAGATCGGTCTCAATGGATGCTGTGGTCATGGCTGCGCCCTTGCCGCCCGGCTGAGTTGCTCGGGCCACAGGCGCGCCCGCGGCGAGCGATAGCAGCGCGCCGGCGCCCAGGAAGACTCGCCTGTCTGGCCCCGTCATGTCGTCGTCCCCCGGAATCGATCTGTTGAGACTGGCTTACGTCACAAGGCGTGTTCGCCGCGCCATCCTCGCATAGGTGTGGCGGCCTGTGGACCATCGGCCATGCCGAAAAAGGAGAAGCTGAATGGCGCTCAAGGCGCCCCGATAGATGGCTTGCCCACAGCGCCCCTGCGACCTACCAAATGACGCAGGCGTCGTTGTCGGCGACGGGGCGCGCAGCAGCGCATTGGGGGTTGAGTGCTTGCCAAGCATAAAGAAACACCGCCCGAAGCCTCGGAAAGCGACGAAGACATCCACGCTTCCGGCTCGCACCGTCGCTGCGACCCTCGCCCTCTTCGCAGCGGCGCCTGGCGCCTACGCGCAACCTGCCCCTCGCACCACGCCCGAAGCGCCCGCCTCGGCTGCGATGACTGATCTCCTCACCTATCTGAGACACCAGAACAGCACCGGCTTCATCGTCATCAGGAGCGGCGAAGTGCTGGTCCAAGAGGCCTGGCCAGCCCCACAGGACGACCCGGTGTTCGCCAACCTCACCTATGGCCTGACCGCCGACGGCGTCCTGCTGGAGGACGTCGCGTCCCAGCAGAAGAGCTTCATCGCCGTCCTCGCCGGCGTCGCCGTCGACAGGGGCCTGCTCGACACCGACGCGCCGGTCTCGCGCTATCTCGGCGAGGGATGGTCGAAGGCCTCGGCGGATCAGGAAGCCAGGATCCGGGTCATCGACCTTCTGACCATGAGTTCGGGTCTCGACGAACATTTCGCCTATGTGGCGCCCGCCGGATCGGTCTTCTTCTACAACACGCCGGTCTATGCGATCACCAAGGACATCCTCACCGCGGCGACCGGCCAGCCGCTGGAGGCCATCACCCGGGACTGGCTGACCACGCCGCTGGGTATGGGCCAGACGGCCTGGCGCAAGCGGCCGGCCGCGCTGGCCTCGGTCGGGAACGCCACAGGCCTGGTGACGACACCGCAGGACATCGCCCGCTTCGGCCTGATGATCCTCAACAACGGGCTGGCGGAGGACGGAACCCGCGTTATCTCGCAAGGCCAGCTCGACACCCTCTTCCAGCGCTCGGACGCCAACCCGGCCTATGGGCGGCTCTGGTGGCTGAACGGCGGCGACTACGTCATCCGCGCCCAGGGCGAACGGAGCGAAGGCCCCCTGATCCCAACCGCGCCAGCCGACCTGGTGGGCGCCTTCGGGGCGCTGGACCGGCGGCTCTACATCGTTCCAAGCCGCCGCATGGTGGTCGTCCGCACCGGGGCGGCGGCCACGGACCGGAATTTCGATCAAGACCTCTGGCGGCGGCTGACCGACGCAGGTCTTGACGCTGCGCCTGTGAACTAGCCGGAGGGGCGGCGGGCCCGCGGCCCGAACGCAGAAACGCCCGCCGGGGGTTAATCCTGGCGGGCGTTATTGATGTTTGGGTGCGGGGACAGGATTTGAACCTGTGACCTTCAGGTTATGAGCCTGACGAGCTACCGGGCTGCTCCACCCCGCGGCAGATGGTGTGGCGCTTAGGTGTGCGCCGGATGTGATGGCAAGGGTCTGATGAGTTGCATCCGTTTGGTAGACCTGGCGGCGACCTACTCTCCCGCGCCTTAAGACGAAGTACCATTGGCCCAGAGAGGCTTAACGACCGAGTTCGGAATGGGATCGGGTGGGGACCTCTCGGCAAAACCAC
>CALEOQ010000237.1 GCA_937910255.1 uncultured Caulobacteraceae bacterium
GGACTTGTAGTGTGCCGAGCGTGGATCGGACGGTGTGGAAGACGATGGTGAGAA
This sequence comes from uncultured Caulobacteraceae bacterium, assembly GCA_937910255.1. Classification (GTDB taxonomy): domain Bacteria; phylum Pseudomonadota; class Alphaproteobacteria; order Caulobacterales; family Caulobacteraceae; genus Phenylobacterium. The sequence continues at coordinate 55 of CALEOQ010000237.1, forward strand.
TGGAGATAGAGAGCTTCTTTCTACTTTCTTTTTTCTCTATTTTTTTTTTAATGATACGGCGACCACCGAAATCTACCCTCTTTCCCTACACGACGCTCTTCCGATCTCTGTCCAAGGCCGCCGAGGCCGCCGGCCTCACCGCCCGCGGCTGGACCCGCACCCTGCGCCTGGCCCGCACCATCGCCGACCTGGAAGGCGCCCCAGACGTCCGCCGTGTCCACCTGGCCGAGGCGCTGATCTATCGCCGGGTGGGACTGGAGACGGCCTCGGCCCTGAGCGGCTGACGGCGGTGGACCAGGGTCCCTACGCCCAGGGCGGCGAGGACCATGATGGCGCGCCGTCAGATCACCTACAAAGGGCTTGTCGAGCGGCTCGGCACCATCAGAATTAACGAGACTGAAGCGAACCTACGCAACAAGATCAGCCGTAGCGGCTTTACCGCAGCGTTCTTCATCCAATGTCTTGCCGCAATGGGGTGTCACACTCTGCGGCTTGACTACTAGGGGCGGCGCAGAACGTGCAGGATCTGAAGATCAGCAAGGCGCTAGGATGGGCGGCTCCCGCCGCGGCGATGGTGGCAACCTATTTTGCCCTAGAAGCCGCTGATCGCGTCAGCCCGGCCATCGCATGGGTGCTGGCCTGTATCACCCTAGCGGTCGTTGTCGTCCGACTCGCCATCATCGCTCTCAAGTAAGCCTAGCGTCCCCTGCGCCGGCGGCTCCACCAAGCGGATTACGTCGAGCACGCTGCGATCAATAATCTCCCACACGCCGCCCTTGAACTCCTCGACCGTCTCTAGCTCGACGTCCATCTCGATCCCAGATTTCATTCGGATCGATGTCGTGCCGTTCAGGACGCTATCGACAAACTCAGCATCCTTAATCGATGCGCCGAACTCGCCTTGAACCGACTGCAGCTTCCATCGGCGATTGCCAGGCAGCAAGACGGGGCTGATCAGCACAACCCGGACCTTCTCCACGGTAACGCGCCGCTGGATGGTCTCGACGACGGGGGCGGCGTGGCCCGCGCGTGCAGGAAACTCCGCACGCGGCACGATAACGGCGGGTTTAGTCCCGGCCTGCTGCGTGCCGCCGACACCGCTGATCGCGGGGTCGCGCTCGACTTCCCGATAGAAGCGTTGCACGTGTGGTTGCGCCACCTTCCCCGCGATCGCGCGGTTGACGATTCCCTCAAGCTCCTCGTGCTGCTCCGACGTGAACTGCTGCTCGACGCGATCTCCGCCGGTGATCGCGTCCATCGCCTTGTCGAATCCGTAGTCGAGCAGGTTGTTGCCAAGCCAGTTGAGGACAATTAGGGCGATAGCCCCGAGCGTGATGGCCTCGCCCTTATGATCCTTCAGGTTTCGAAGGATGGTGTTGAGGTTGAGGCTCCCCTCGGTGCCGCTAGCCAGTTCAATACGGAGGTCGAGGCTAGGGTCGATGACGTAGGCAAGGTCCTTAATCGCAGCAGAGAGCGCGATGGACGCTCGAGCAACCACCTCCAAATCTGCGACTTGCCCCGGCTCAAGTTGGAGATAGACGCTCAGAGATGTACTGGACATTCGGCCCCCACCGCATGCTGCGATGGCAACCTTGGCGCCTTAATCCGACGCCTGCAAACTTATGGTTGAAGGCGCGTCGTAATCGATGCGTCCGTCATCGTCCTTGGTGTGTTTGCTACATAATGCGGAGTTCTCGGCCGAGGCGCTGATCTATCGCCGGGTGGGACTGGAGACGGCCTCGGCCCTGAGCGGCTGACGTCGGTGGACCAGGGTCCCTACGCCCAGGGCGGCGAGGACCAGATAGCTCCAGATCACCAGGCCCCAGCGATAGGGCAGGGCCGGCACGCCGCTGTCGGCGACCATGGCCAGGTGGGTGAGGATGCCCAGGAGCTGGAAGGCTGTGGCGAACAGCAGCCAGAGCCGGTTGGTGGTCAGGGCCAACCATAGCAGATAGCCGAGGAAGAGGGCGTCCACGCCCAGCACCCCCCACTGCAGGCCGGTGGCGTCGGCGTCATAGGTCAGGGGTGTGAGGAACCAGGCGGCCAGGTTGGCCACTGCGGTCTGCTTCTCTGGCGCGCCGCCGCGCCACAGGGCCGCGCCCGACACCAGGACCATGGCCACGAACCAGATCTGCTGAGGCAGGACGGCGAAGTACAATCGAAGGTTCCCTGGCGTGGCCATGGCCGGCTGCGCCAGGGTGGCAGAGGCCGGCGCCTCCTGAAAGGCGCCGGCCGAAAAGACTTGAGCGCCCCAAGGACGGTCACACGAGGGCGATCAGGCGGCGCTGATGTCGCCCACCGCCCGCAGGCTCGGCGCCCGGACCGGTTCGTTGGGCTTGGGCGCGCCGTCGCCGTACATGACCGCGCCCAGGCCGATCTGCTTCTGGGCGAGGCTGAGCTCCTTGTGGGCTTCGATCACGGCCCGGCGGGCCTCGGCCAGGGCGGTGATGGAGCGGCTGGTCCACTCCACGGCCTCCTGGCCGATCAGGGCCGAGAGGCCGGCCTGGGCGCGCAGGCCCGGCATGACCCCGGCCAGGGCGGCGGTCTTGGCCAGAGCCGCGTCGATGGCGGTCTCAGCCTCGAACAGGCTGGCGGCGACCTGATCGGCGTATTGGCGACGTTGCTTGAGCATGAGGGATCTCCTTCCCGCGCGCACAAGGGCGCCGCGGGTCTGATGGGTCTTGTAAGGGTCTAGGGGTCGGGTGGTCCGCCGCCGGCGAAGGCGGGGCGGCTTCAGATCAGCGAGCTCAGGGCCTGAAGCCCCGCCAGGACGCCCCCGAAGGCGAGGGCCGAACCGATGGCGATGGCGAGGATCAGGCCGATCCGGGCAGCCGGTCCTAGGCCATCTGTGCGTCCGCTTCGCCAGGGTGGAAGTTCTCGTCCAGCAGCACCCAGGTGATGCAGAGGATTTCCCGCATCACCATTTCCGGGGGCTTGAAGGCCGCCAGCTTGCGGGTGGCCGAGATCAGCGGCTTGACCATATCGGCCTGGGTGGGCGAAGCCGCCAGATCGGTCAGCTGGCGCTCCAGCTGGGTCCAGCAGAAGCCCGGCATCGACGCCCCCCGCGGCGAGGGTGTCGGCCACCTTGTCTCGAACGCCTCGATTTCGCGCCTGAGATGGATGGCCCGGTTCACCGCCGCGCGGTTGGCTGCGGTCTGCTCGTTCTCCGGTCGTCCGTCCTGGCCGTTCCAGTGCTTCATGGGTCTCGCCTCCTGATGAGGCCAGATCCGACCATGGGCCGGCGGCGGCGTCTGTCCTGACTGCGTCCTGTCCTGACGTGGTCAGGACACGATCGCGCCCCATCTGGGACGCCCGCTCATGGTCGGCCAGCAACCGGGCGGCATGGTAGCGGTCGCCGACCCCCAGCTTGGCCCGGGCGCGATCGCAATAGGTGTCGACCGAGGTCTTGGACATGCCGAGCTCGCGGGCGATCTGCTTGGAGCTGAAATGCCGGTCCACCAGGCGCAGGCACTCCCGCTCCCGCCCGGTCAAAAGTTCCACCTGTTCCGTCATGCCGCCAATTCCCATCGATCGGAAATACTACACGCCAAGGTTTGGTCTGCGTCCACCGCGCTTTGGTGTCCGTATAGCGACAGGAGAGGATCGCTCAGAGGTTGAGCGTCAGTATGGAGCCGAATATGGGTTTGCGTGAGGCCGAGCTTGTGGACACCGCCGATCGCGCGATCGGCGCCCGGGTGCGGGCGCGTCGCCGGTCCCTGGCGCTCAGCCAATCCGATCTGGCCGATCACCTGGGCGTGTCCTTCCAGCAGGTCCAGAAGTACGAGCGCGGCGCCAACCGCATCTCCGGTTCGACCCTGGTGGCTGCGGCCCGCGCCCTGCAGACCACGGTAAGCTGGCTGGTGGGCGAGGAGGCCGGCGGCGAACGTCCCTCCGACGAGGCGTTTTCGGCCCTGATGACGCCCGGCGCCATGGAGCTACTGGAAGCCTATCGCGCCATCCCCCGCGCCCGGGCCCGGCAGGCCCTGCTGGCGCTCGCCCGCGAGATGGGCCGCGACGACGACTGACTCCCGCGACCGGCGTTTGACGGGCCGTTAAACGCTCTGCGCGCAGGGTGTCGGCCATGCGACGCCAAGCCGAAGACCGCCCCGCAGCCGAGCCCGTCGGCGAACAGATCAGCACCGAACAACTGGCTGCGCTGAGCCATGAGTTCCGCACGCCGCTCAGCGGCGTCCTGGGGATGGCGCGGCTGCTGGAAGGGACGCGGCTCTCGGCCGAGCAGCGGGCCTATGTCAGCGCCATGCGCGACTCCGGCGAGCACCTGCTGGGCCTGGTCAACGAACTTCTCGACTTCGCCCGCCTGGGGGCCGGCAAGATCGAGCTGCGTGAGGCGCCGGTGGAGATCGAGGCCCTGCTGCGGGCGGTCTGCGAACTGCTCAGCCCGCGGGCGCACGAAAAGGGCCTGGAGATCGCCTGGGCCTCGCCGGCCGCCGGCGCCGTGGTGATGGCCGATGAAAGCCGCCTGCGCCAGATCCTGCTGAACTTCGCCGGCAACGCCGTGAAATTCACCGCCAATGGGGGCGTCCTGCTGAACGCCGCCCCGGCCGGAGAGGGCCGCTGGCGCTTCACCGTCGCCGACACCGGACCTGGCGTCAGCGACGCCGCCCGGGACCTGATCTTCGAGGCCTTCGCCCAGTCCGAGGCCAGCCACCAGCTCACCGGTTCGGGCCTGGGCCTAGCCATCGCCCGACGCCTGGCCCTGGCCATGGGCGGCGAGGTGGGCGTGGAGGCCGGCGCCGAGGGCGGGGCGGTCTTCTGGTTCGAGGCGCCCCTGGAGACCCAGGCGTCCCGCGCCCGCGGTCCAGCCCCCCTGGCGGGCCTGCAGGTGGGGGTCGCCTCGCCCAATCCGATCATCCGCCAGGCCGCCGCCCGCCAGATCGAGGCCTGTGGCGGAACGCCCGTCACCGCCGCCGATGTGGAGGACCTGCTGCCCCTGACCGGTCCGCAGGACGTCCTGCTGCTCGACCATGCCCTGGGGCGCGGCGGGCGCAAGGTGCGCCGACCCTTCGACCGGCCAGCCATCATCCTGCTGGCGCCGGAGGAACGCGACCGCATCGCCCGCTATCGCGCCTCGGGCTTCGGCGGCTATCTGATCAAGCCCCTGCGCCGCGCCTCCCTGGCCGAGCGGGTGCTGGCCGCCCTGCAGACCGCCCCCGACCAGACCCACGGGCCGGAGGACGACCGGGTGGCGCCGGCCGCAGCCCCGGGCGCCCGGGTGCTGCTGGTGGAGGACAATCCCGTCAACGCCCTGCTCGCCCGCACCCTGCTCACCCGGGAAGGCTGCAGCGTCGACCACGCCATGACCGGCCAGGAGGCCCTGGCGGCCCTGAAGGTCGGCGCCTACGAGCTGGTGCTGATGGACATGCGCCTGCCCGACATCCCCGGCGAGGAGACCACGCGGCGCCTGCGGGCGGCCGGTATCGAAACCCCGGTGGTGGCCCTGACCGCCAACGCCTTCCAGGAGGATCGCGAGGCCTGCATGGCGGCGGGCATGAACGATTTCCTGGTCAAGCCCCTGGCCGCCGACGCCCTGCGACAGGCCCTGGCCCGCTGGGCGCGCAAGACCGTCGACGGCGCGGTCTGGACGGAAGCGGCCGGGCGCGCCAAGTTCGGCTGACTCGGCGGGGCGTCCCGCCGCTCGGGGGGAGAGACCATGAGCCAGCCAGACGCCGAGCCGGCCGCCACGCCCAGCCTCTGGTCGGCCCTGACCGTCTATGGCGAGCGCCGCGCCTTGATCATGCTGGCCCTGGGATTCGCCTCGGGTCTGCCCAACCTGCTGATCTTCGACACCCTCTCAGCCTGGCTGCGGGAATCGGGGCTGTCGCTGCAGGTGATCAGCATCTTCTCCCTGGCCACCCTGGCCTATTCCATGAAGCTGCTCTGGGCGCCCCTGGTGGACCGCACCAGGATACCCTGGCTGACCGACCGGCTGGGCCATCGCCGGTCCTGGATGCTGGTCTCGCAAGTGGCGATCATGATCGGCCTCTGGCTGGTGGCCGGCGGAGATCCGGTGCGCAATCTCGGCATGATGGCCCTGCTGGCGGTGCTGGTGGCCTTTTCCGGCGCCACCCAGGACATCGTCATCGACGCCTGGCGCATCGAGGCGGCCGGCGAGACCCGCCAGGGCGCCCTGGCGGCGGCCTACCAGTGGGGCTACCGCATCGCCATCATCGTCGCCGGCGCCGTGCCGCTGATCCTCGCCCAGCAGTACAGCTGGAACGTCTCCTATCTGGTTATGGCCGCCCTGATGCTGGTGGGCGTGGCCGGCGTGCTCGGCGCGCCGCGGGAGGCGCAGCACATCCTGCGGCCCATCAATCTGGAGGGCGTGCCGGCCCGTCCGGGCCTGGAGCTGCCGGAGTGGCTGGCGCGGCTCAGCCTGGTGGTGGTGGGCGCAGTCATCCTGGGCTCGGGCCTGGCCGGCTCGGCCGATCTTTTGGCGGGCGCCCTGACCAGTTTCGGACAGGCCCAGGCTGCGGAGTCGCTCTCCACCGCCTGGACCACCCGGCCCTGGAACGCCTTTCTGCAGGTGGGCGCCGTCCTGGCCGGCGGCGGGCTGATCGTGCTGGCGGCCTTTCCGCTGCCGGGCCTGCGGACACGGCCTGGCGTCTATCTGTCGGCGGCTCTGTTCGATCCGTTCATCGACTTCTTCGACCGCTATCGGGGCAGCGCGGCCCTGATCCTGGCGCTGATCTGCCTTTATCGGCTGGCCGATTTCGTCCTGAACATCATGACGCCCTTCTATCTGGACCTGGGCTTCACCCTCACCGAGATCGCCGAGGTGCGGAAGGTGTTCGGGGTGGCCATGTCCATGCTGGGGGTCTTCCTGGGGGGCCTGGCCGTGGCGCGGCTGGGGCTGATCCGGGCCATGCTGATCGGCGCCTTCGCCGGCCCCTTGAGCAACCTCGTCTTCGCCTGGCTGGCCATCAAGGGCGCCTGGCTGCCGGCCCTGTTCGTGGCCATCGGCGTGGACAATGTGGCCGGCGGTTTCGCCGGCACCTGCCTGATCGCCTATATGTCGAGCCTGACGGGCTATGGATTCACCGCCACCCAGTATGCGGTGTTTTCATCCTTCTATTCCCTGCCGGGCAAGCTGCTGGCCTCGCAGTCGGGGCGCATCGTCGAGGGCTCGGCGGCGGCGGCCGAGGCCGGCGGGCTGTTGGCGCCGCTCAAGGGCCTGTTCGTGGGCCTGCCGGCCGAGGCCTATGCGGCGGCTGTCGAAAAGTCCGGGGTGAGCGCCGCGGCCCTGGGGGCCGGCTATGTGCTGTTCTTCGTCTATTCAGCGCTGATCGGGGTGGTGGGGATCATCCTGGCCTTCATGGTCGCGGCCCGGCAGCCCCGCCCGCCGGAAACCGCCGAGCCCGAGGCTCAGCCGGCCGGAGACGCCGCCGCCGGCTGAGCGTCGCCGGCCGGTTCAGCGGTGGTTTCCGGCGCCGTCTTGATCTCCGGCGCCGCCTGGGGCTGCGGCATGCCGACGGGGGACGGGTCGGGCGCCGGCGTGGCGCCCCCGTCGTTGGTTTCCAGGCAGATCACCTGCGCCACCCGCAGGTCGCGGCGCAGGTCGTCGGCCACCCGGCCATAGTTTTCGGGCGTCACCGGCTCGCCCACGGCGAAGTTGGCCGCCCGATGGCCAGACGCGGTGAGGGCGGTGAGCACGGTTTCGGGCGAGGTGGTGTAGATCCGGCCGCGCCGGGGGGCCTCGGCCACCGTCACGCCGATGACCCGGCCGGCGCTGTCCAGGGCCGGCGCCCCCGACAGACCGGCCAGCGTGCCGGTGAGGCCGTCGGTGCGCCCGGTCTCGGCCCAGACCAGCACGGATTCGGTGCGCGCGCCGCGGCCACGCACGACCAGGTTCTCCCGGCCCAGCAGGCGCGAGGTGGCCTCGCCGGCCCAGCCCTGCGGATAGCCGGGATGGAAGGCGCGGTCCCCCCGACGCAGGGTGCGGTCGAGGCCCAGCGGCAGGGCGGGCGCGCCGCCTTCGGTGATCAGGATGGCGGCTTCCCCGCGGGGGTCGATGAACACCTGGGCGTCCACGCCGCGGCCGTCAGCCACCATGATCGCCGCCTGCCGGCAGCCTTCGACCACATGGCGGGCGGTCATCCAGACGCCGTCGTCGGAGACGGCGAAGGCGGTGCCGGCGCCGGGCTCGGCGGTCTGCGGCACATCGACCACCACGGCCGGGTCGAAGGGCGAGGCCGGACCAGATCGGAAGAGCGTCGTGTCGGGAAAGAGTGGAGATCTCGGTGGTCGTCGTATCATTAAAAAAAAAAAGGTCCGCGCACCCAGCTTCTCACCCCAATTCCACGTACTACAATTAACGCATCGAGATCTGCACATACCAGCACCGTGTGACTACCGAGACGCCCACACG
>CALEOQ010000238.1 GCA_937910255.1 uncultured Caulobacteraceae bacterium
GCTGTGTGCTTGATGCGTTAGAGATACGGCGACCCGCGAGATCTCCACTCTTGCCCGCCCCGCCGCTCTTCCGATCTCCTCGTCCTGGACGGCTCCACCCCTGCCACGGGCCCCCGCCTGGCCGCCGCCAGCCTGACGCCCGTCCTGAGCGGCATGGGTCAGGTCTCGGCCGCCAGCGCCTTCGCCGTCAGCGCCCGCGCGCCCCTGCCCTGCGCGCTGCAGGTGGACACCGGCATGAATCGCCAGGGGATCACGGTGGCCCAGGCCGCTGCGGTCGCCCAGTCGCCGGACCGGCTTCGGGGCCTGGATATCAGCCTGATCATGAGCCACCTCGGCTGCGGCGCCGAGCCCGATCATCCGCGCAACCGCCAGCAGCTCGCCGCCTTCCATCAGGTCCGCGCCCTGTTCCCCGAGGCCCGGGCCAGCCTGGCCGCCTCGGCCGGCGCCTTCCTGGGGCCAGACTACCGGTTCGACCTCGTTCGTCCGGGCATCAGCCTCTATGGCGGCGGGCCCCAAGAGCGGTTCGATCCGCGCCTGCGCGCCGTGGCGCGGCTGGAGGCGCCGATCCTCGACATCCGCAACCTCAGTCCCGGCGACCTGATTGGCTATGGGGACACCATCGCCGTGGACCGCGCCACCCGGGTGGCCGTGGTCGGAGCGGGCTATGCCGACGGGGTGATCCGCGCCGCCCGGCGGCAGGGCCAGGCCTTTGTCGGCGGCGCCCTTCGCCGGCTCTACATCGTCGACATGGACCTGACCGTGGTCGATCTCGGCGAAGCCGATGTCCAGCTGGGTGACATGGTCGAGCTGCTGGGCCCCAACGCCCTGCTGGATGACCTGGCCCAGGCGGCCGGCAGCATCGCGCATGAATGTCTCGTGCGCCTCAGCCCCCGAGCCGAACGGATCTATGTGGGCGAGACGGTCGCAGAACCGGCCTGGGCGGCGCGCTGAACGGCACCGCAGGGTAGACTGCGGCAAATTGCGAATCAGGAGTTCTGTTTGGCCAGAGACGGCGCGGTCTATGTTTGCCAGTCCTGTGGGTCGGTCCAGGGCAAGTGGGCCGGGCAATGCCCCGCCTGCAACGCCTGGAACACCATGGTCGAGGAAAGCCAGTCCCGGCCTCCGGGCGCCCTGGCGCCAGCCAAGTCCAGCCGCGGCCAGCGGGGCCTGGCCTTTGAAACCCTGGCCGCCGAGACGCCGGCCCCGCCGCGCATCCTCACCGGGGTGGCGGAGTTTGACCGGGTCTGCGGCGGCGGCGTGGTGCCGGGCTCGGCCCTGCTGGTGGGCGGCGATCCTGGTGTGGGCAAGTCCACCCTGCTGATGCAGGTGCTGGGCCAGGCGGCCCTGCGCGGCGCCCGCTGCGCCTACATTTCAGGCGAGGAGGCCGTCGAGCAGGTGCGCGCCCGCGCTCACCGGATGGGCCTGGCGCAGGCGCCGGTGCAACTGGCGGCCGAAACCTCCCTGCGGGTCATTCTCGATGGCCTGAAGCGCGACGCCTTCGACCTGGTGGTGATCGACTCCATCCAGACCATGTGGAGCGACGCCCACGAGGCGGCGCCGGGCTCCGTCACCCAGGTGCGCGCCGCGGCCGGCGAGCTGGTGCGGATGGCCAAGAAGCGCGGCGTCGCGGTGATCCTGGTGGGTCACGTCACCAAGGAAGGCGCCATCGCCGGGCCGCGGGTGATCGAGCACATGGTCGACGCCGTCCTCACCTTCGAGGGCGAGCGGGGCTATCCCTTCCGGATCCTGCGCGGGGTGAAGAACCGCTTCGGCGCCACCGACGAGATCGGGGTGTTCGAAATGGCCGACGCCGGCCTGATCGAAGTGATCAATCCCTCGGCCCTGTTCCTCAACACCTCGGGCGAGCGGGCGGCGGGCGCGGCTGTGTTCGCCGGCATCGAGGGGTCTCGACCCGTCCTTGTGGAGATCCAGGCCCTGGTGGCGCCCAGCGCCTATGGCACGCCGCGGCGCGCCGTGGTGGGCTGGGATTCCGGGCGGCTGGCCATGGTGCTGGCGGTGCTGGAGGCCCGTTGCGGCCTTGGATTTGGCGACCGAGATGTCTATCTGAACGTCGCCGGCGGCCTCCGCGTCACCGAGCCCGCCGCAGACCTCGCCGCCGCCGCGGCCCTGGCCTCTTCGGCGCTGGAGGTGGCCCTGCCGCAGGACTGCGTGGTGTTCGGCGAGATCAGCCTGTCGGGGGATATCCGCCAGGTCAGCCGCATGGACGGCCGCATCAAGGAAGCGGCCAAGCTCGGCTTCGGACAGGCCCTGGCCCCGGCGGAGGCCGACGCCGGCGGGGGACTGCAGATCAACGGCGTGGCCCGCCTGGCCGACGCCATACGTCGCATCGGCGACGGGGACTGGAAAGGTCGCGCTTGACCCTGTTTGACATCATGGCCCTGACCCTGCTGGTGGTGTCCGGCGGCGTCGGCTTCGTCCGCGGCGCGGTGCGGGAGATGGCCACCGTCCTGGCGCTGGTGGTCGCCGCGGCCGCAGCGCTCTGGGGACTCCGGTTCTCTGGACCGCTGATGCGCGGACTGCTGGAGCCGGTGTGGGCGGCCAATGTCGCCGCCGTCCTCCTGGTGTTTGTCGTCATCTATATCGCCCTTCGCCTGATCGGCGGAGGTCTCGCCAATCGGGTGCAGGCCACGGATGTTCTGGGCTTTTTGGATCGCGTGATCGGGGCGGGTTTTGGCCTGGTCCGCTCTCTGGTGGTCCTGGGCGCCTTCCATCTCGCCCTGATGGCCGTGGCGCCGCCGGAGCGGATTCCGCATTGGATCGCCGGTGCGGCGCTTTATCCCTTGACCCAGGCCGCCGGGCAGGTGCTGAAAGCCTTCGCGCCAAGGGGACTCGATGTTGCCGACCGGTTACGGCCGGCCATCACCGATGCGGTTCGCGACGGCGCAGGTGATCCGCCTTCGGAAGAAGGCTATGACGTCCGCGCCCGCGACGACATCGACGAGCTGGTGGAGAAATCCCGATGAACCCCGCTTCCGACGCCTGGTCATCCCCGGTCCGCGACCCGGATGACGACAGCCTCCGACTGGAGTGTGATGAACTTAGTGGTGTTACATTTGATTCTGCATACTTGACGGCAGACATGTCATACACATGGACTCCAACAGAAGTAGGCACAGTACCATACTATTGTCAGCTACATCCTTGGATGATTGGAGAAATCATAGTACAAGAAGATTCACATGCAGCAGAAGCAGAAGCAGCAGCTGAACAAGCATTAGCAGACGCAGCAGCAGCTGAACAAGCATTAGCAGACGCAGCAGCAGCTGAACAAGCATTAGCAGACGCAGCAGCAGCTGAACAAGCATTAGCAGACGCAGCAGCAGCTGAACAAGCATTAGCAGACGCAGCAGCA
>CALEOQ010000239.1 GCA_937910255.1 uncultured Caulobacteraceae bacterium
ACGAGAAGCGGTCGCTGACATCGATCTGGTAGGCGTCGATGGAGCCGGAGAAACCGAAGTCCGTGCGCCAGGTCAGGCCCGCGGCGATGGTCTCGGAGGTTTCCGGCTCCAGAGGCTCGGCGCCCAGGAACGCCGCCACCGGATTGGTCGGCGAGAGCCGGCCAGAGGTGAAGAGCTGCAGGGTCACCGTGTCCAACCCTTGCGAGGTGCTGGTGGAGTTCAGCTGGCCAGGCGTGGGGGCGCGGAACCCGCTGGACCAGGCGCCGCGCAGGGCCAGGTTGTCGGTCAGGGCGTAGCGGCTGGCGATCTTGCCGTTCACCGTATCGCCGAACTCCGAGAAGTCCTCATAACGAAGCGCGCCGCCCAGGCTCCAGGCGTCCGTCAGCTGGGCCTCGACATCCACATAGGCGGCGTAGCTCTCCTGCTCCCATTCCCCGGCCTGGATGTCGCTGAAGCCCGGGAAGCCGTTGGAGGCCGGGGCCAGACCAAAGGCCGCTCCGGGGCCGACCGCGTAGGACTCAGGGTCACCGGGGCGGATCGCATAGGTCTCCACGCGACGCTCGGCGCCGAAGGCGAGGTTCAGCGGCGCCGCCAGGGCGCCGATGTCCAGGCGGTAGACCGCGTCGGCGTTCAGGTTGAATTCCGACTGCACCAGCCGGCCCAGATCAAAATCGGTGGGGCTGTTGGGGCCGAGCGAGGCGTTGATGGTGTTGTTGAGGAAGAAGGCCGTGTCGTTCCGCCCATAGGATGCGCTCAGGTCCCAGGTGAAGTCTCCCGTCACGTCCCGGAAGCCGGCCAGGGTCTGATAGTCCTCGGACTCGACCCCCTCGATGGGGGTGAAGCCGGCGGGATAGATGCTGCGCAGGTCAAAGCCCGGGAAGGCCGCGGTGACGCGATAGATGCCGGGATTGGTCGCCGGGTTGCGCCAGTTGATGTCGTTGACGCCCTCAGTCTCGGTATAGGTGACAAAGCCGTAGAACTCGCCGGCCACGCCGGTGTCGACCACCGTATTGAGCCCGAGCGCGCGGGTCTCCAGGTCAGGATTGCCCCAACGCTGGACGGGATCGGGGACCTCCAAGGTCGGGTTGGCCGCCTGGAAGTCGATGGCGTCCTGCCGCTGACGGGTGCGCGAGGTGGCTTCGGCGTCCGACCATTCGGCGGTCAGGTTGAAGTTGGCCGAACCGATCTCGACGCCGGCCTGCACGCCAGCGCGATAGGTCACGCCGTCGCCTTCGGAGAACTGCCCGGCCTGGGCGAAGCCACGCACGCCTGGCTGGTCATTGAGGATGATGTTGATGACGCCGGCGATGGCGTCGGAGCCATACTGGGCCGATGCGCCGTCCCGCAGCACCTCGATCCGCTTCACCGCATAGGAGGGGATCTGGGCCAGGTCAGCGCCCTGGGCGCCCCGTGATCCCAGAAAGGCCGAGCGGTGGAAACGCTTGCCGTTCACCAGGACCAGGGTCTGGTCGGGCGACAGGCTGCGCAGGGTGGCGGGCCGCACGAACTGCAGGCCATCGGAGGTCGGCAGGCGCTGCACGATGAAGGAGGGAATCTGCTGCGCCAGGTTCTCGCCGAGCTGGGCGGTGGCCGAGGCCTGGATCATCTCTTCCGACAGGACATCGACCGGGGCGAGGGTCTCGAACTGGGTTCGCCCCAGCTCCCGCGTCCCGGTGACGATGACCTCGTCGACGGTGGCGGCGTCGTCGGCCCAGGCCTGGCCGCCAAGGGCGCCGATAGCCATGGTGATCGCGACAGTCGCGTACAGTCTGCGTTTCAGACCCAGATGTTGCATTGTTTATCCCCGATTCCAGGTCGAGCTTTCTCGACGGCGCCGCTCTGGACCCGGGGGATGACAGCCCCGCGACGGGGCGATGAAGTTTTCTGGAGTCGAGGTAACGGGGACAGGCGAACCCGTCCCCGACGTGTCTAGAGGGCGGCTTCGACAGCGCCGACAACCTCGGGATCCATGGGCTCGGTGCGAGGACCGAAGGCGCGGATCAGGCGGCCATCCTTGCCCACCAGGATCTTGTGGAAGTTCCAGGCCGGGTCGGCAGACTCGCCCAGTTCAGCCTTGGCCCATTGATAGAAAGGGTGAGCCGTCTCGCCCTTCACGTCGGTCTTGGCGGTGAGGGGGAAGTCGACGCCGAAGGTGGTGGCGCAGAACTCGGCGATTTCGGACTCGGTCCCAGGCTCCTGGCCGGCGAACTGGTTGGACGGCACGCCCAGCACCACCAGGCCCTTGTCGCGATAGTCGCCATAGAGCTTCTCCAGCCCCTCATATTGCGGCGTCAGGCCGCACTTGGAGGCGGTGTTGACCACCAGGACGACCTTGTCCTTGAAGGTGGTCAGGGGCAGCTCGTCCCCATCAATGGCGTGGAACGAGAAATCGTAGGCGTCGGCCATTTGGCTCTCCTGCAAATCCAGGCCGCCAGTCTAGCGCATCAGGACGCCCCGTTCGGCTATTTCCCGCCGGTGTCCGCCAGCCCCTGCTCGACGGCCAGGGCCAGATCGAGGGCGGCGATCGCCTCGCCAGCGGTCACCACCGGACGTGGCGCCTCGCCCCGCACGGCGGCGAGGAAGGCCTCGATACTGGCGCCCAGGGTGTCCTTGGCCGCCGGGGTCTCGGCGAAGTCGGGGTTCAGGGCGAAGCCGGTCGTGTTGCGAAAGTCGCGGGTGAGGAAGTCGATCTCCAGTTCGCCGGACGGATAGACCAGCTTCATGGTCCGCTTGCGGGCCTCGGCGACCCGGGAGACGTCGAAGAGCGCCGTGAAGCCATCGTCGAAGGTGACCTCGCTGCGGGCGACGTCCCAGGATTCGCTGTGCAGGATGGCGCCCTCGCCCTCGGCGGTCACCGGCGCGGCCTTGGACAGCGCCAGCGCCAGGTCCAGGTCGTGGATCATCAGGTCCAGCACCACAGACACATCCAGGCTCCGCTCCGAGGGCGTGCCGTGGCGCACCGCTTCCAGTCTCAGCGGCTGGGCGGGGATGTCGAACAGGCCCATCACCTGGAACAGCACCCGCTCCTGATGGCCGCAGGCGACCACCAGATTGCGGCGGGCGGCCTCGGCGGCCATGGCCTCGGCCTTGGCGACATCGATGCCTATGGGCTTTTCCACATAGACGGACTTGCCGGCCTTGATCGCCGCCAGGGCCTGTTCGGTGTGCCAGGGGGCGGGCGAGGCCACCGTCACCACGTCGACGGCGTCGAGGAAGGCGTCGAGCTCGGTGAAGGCGCGGCCGCCCAGGGGCCTGGCCAGGGCCGCGCCTCGCTCCGGATGAGGATCGAGCACGGCGGCCAGGGCGACGCCGGGCAGGCGGGCATATTGCCGGGCGTGATAGGTCCCGAAGACGCCGGCGCCGATGACGCCGCCTCGCAGGGTCTCGCTCATATCAACTCCCGGCATTGCATAGCCGGCCGCCTACCATGATCCGCGAGGCGGACGCCACAGTCAGGCGGCGCGCCGGGGAGTCTACGCCTAGCGCGCCGAGAGTTCCGTCAGCACCGGCATGGGCTCGGCGGCCTGATACTTGAACGCCACCCGTGAGCCGGGCTCCAGGGGCGCTTCGGCCAGGACGGTGGCGTAGGCGCGGAATTCGGTGCGGCCCGCGGCAAGACCGCCCTCGACCGCCTCATGATCGATGGCCGCCGTCCGGCCTTCGAGGGAGGATAGCACAGATCGGAAGAGCA
>CALEOQ010000240.1 GCA_937910255.1 uncultured Caulobacteraceae bacterium
CGCCCGCCTCCTGCTCACGCAGGATCCCAATGATCTGCTCTTCCGTGAACCTTGATCGCTTCATTCGTCCGTCCTTCCATGGGGCGGACTCTAGCTATTTTTGGCAGAGTTTCAGGGGGTCAGGTCACATCCCGACCATGTGGGGGACGTGGGTGCAGACACCCCCCTGACGCCCGGCGGAGCCTATCGGCTGACCGGCGTTTCAGACGTGGACCGGCTCGTCCCGATCACCCGGCTGGTGGATCGCGGCTTTCCCGACTACGCCGCGCCAAGCCGGTCTGAGGCCGCCTTCCAGCTGAACTATGAGGCCTTCGTCCGGTCCCGGATCGCGGCGGGACGCCAGGTCGAACGCTTCCGGCCAGGCGCCCTGAATCAGCTGCGGCGCGCGCCTGACGCCGGGACCTACCCGGCGTTTCAGATCCGCAACCTCGCAGGCAATGGCGAGGTCTGGACAGGAGAGGGCGAGGCGACGCGGAGCCTGTTTCCACCCCTGAAAGATCTGCCGCCTGCCGACATGCCTGAGGAAAACCTGTGGTCGGCCGCCCTGCGGCTCTCCTATGGCGACTTCGACTATTTCGCCGCCGGCGACCTGACCAGCACGACCTTCGAAGGCGCCCTGCCCTGGCGCGATGTCGAGCGCGCGGCGGCCCAGGCCGCGGGGCTTGTCGAGGTCGCCGTCTCGCCGCACCACGGCATGTTCGACGCCACCGGGGCTGCGGCCGTTCGCGCCCTGCAGCCCCGGGTCTGGATCATCTCCAGCTGGCATGCCCTGCATCCAGGCCCCTCGACACTGAACCGCCTGCTCAATGGCCGGCTACACCGGATCGAGCCCAGGGTGTTCGTCACCGGCCTGGACCCGTCGACCGAGGCCGCCAGCCCGTGGCTGACAAATCGCCTGGCCAGCCGGCAGGGTCACGTCATCGTCCGGGTGGCCCCCGACGGCGGACACTTCCAGATTGTCGTCACCGACAATGCCGACGAGGCTGATCGGGTGATGGCCGTCTTCGGCCCCTATCCAAGTCTGGCGAGGCCTTCGGCTACTCCGCCAGCGCGCCCGGACCCAGCCGCCTGATCGGGCTGGGGATCGACTGGACCTGGTGAGGCGCTGATCAGGCCCCTGACGACAGGCCCCTGACGACAGGCGCCGGCGGCCAACACCCGTCAGCCTCCGCCCGCGTCTTCCGCCATGAGATGTTGCAGGACGCGCTTTTCGAGCACCAGCAGCGCGCTGGCCTGGTTGGTGCGCATGATCAGCCCGTCGCCCAGCGCCCTGGCGGCGTCCCGCACGGCTTTCGCCAGGCCCTGAAAATCGGCCCGTCCGCGCCCGTCGGTTCCATGCAGGGCGCAGAGTTGGCGCCAGTCCTGGACGAAGCTTTCCAGCAGGTTGCTGAACTGTGTCGCCCGGCCCCTGGCGTCGGGCGTGTCGACAGCGATGGTCAGCTCCCGACGGAGGTCGTCGACCAGCCATTGCACCTCGGCGGCGGGCATGACGGGCGCGCGCAGATTGGTCTCGGTCAGCAGCCGCGGCTGGCGCTCGGCCGCCCATTCCACCGTGCGCCACTGTGCGCGGGGCGGCGCCTGCCCGCAGGCGAAGGCCCAGAAGGCCGCTGTGCCGGTGGTGTCGGCCACGAGATGGATGCGCGGGGCCGCCGAGCGGTTCTCCACATGATGGCGGCGCCAGTTGTCGAAGATCCAGGCCTCTCCGGCGGCCATGTGGACCACCTGACCGTCACAATGGAAGCGCACCTCGGGCTGGGTGAAGACCGGGATGTGCAGCCGCACCCGGGTGTGCCAGTGGTAGTTGATGTCGGCATGTTCCGGGACCCTCGCCCCCGGCGCCAGGCGCATCAGCCGCGACCGGCTCCAGACCACCCCGAAACCCGCCAGGGCCTGACGCAGATAGGGCATGTCCGCCAGCCAGGGGGTCGGCAGCATCTGGCCATGGACGGCGTCGGTCTCACCGCCACCGGCGCTGATGAGGCGGACGGCGCTGTTGCCCGGCAGGCCGTCGGGATGCGCCACCCAGGCCTGCGCCGGCAGGGCCGCGACCTCGGCCTGCAGCCGCTCGGCCTCGAACAGCACCGGAAGCTGGAAGAAGGGATGCGACAGCCGCATGAGTCAGGCCCTGTAGGTGGTCAAGGCGTCACCCAGTTCGTCCCGCAGGGGCGCCAGCCACGGCGCATAGTTTTCCCACTGGACCAGACCGTCCCGGCCTATGGGCTGGCGCACCTGTTCTGAACTGGGGGTGCGCACGCTGCGCGGCGTCTGGTGGAAGGTCAGGCAGCCGGGGTCGAAGGGCAGGCCGCAATGGTCAAGCATGCGCCGCACCGCAGACTCCAGATCTGCGACCACATCCTCATAATGCACCCGAAGCACACGCCCCGGCAGCACCGCCTGCCAGTGCCGCATGAGGTCGAGATAGATGCGGTAATGGCGCGCCATGTCGCCGGCCGCATAGGTGAATTCCTGATGGTGGGCGCCGAACAGCTGCTTGAGATTGCTGAAGCCGCAGGCCATGGGCTCTCGCCGCACGTCGATGATCTTCGCCTGCGGCAGGATCAGATGAATGAGGCCTATGTGCCAGAAATTATTGGGCATCTTGTCGATGAAGTGAGGTCTGCCTAACCGACGGTAGACCGCCGTCTCCGCCAGGTACCGCGCCCCAAGGGCGCGGGCCTGATCGACGCTCAGGTTCAGCAGGGCCTCAGGATTCTGCGGCAGCCGGCCGTCGGGGTCGCGGCCGCACAGCTCGGCGGCGTAGCGATCGATCTCGGTGAGCTCCTGGGCGCCCTCGACCTCGGCGTGCGAGGCCAGGATCTGCTCCACCAGGGTGGAGCCGGACCGCGGCAGGCCCAGGATGAAGATGGGCGCCGCATCGGGCGCGCCCCAGCCGCGACGCTCGGCGAAGACCTCGGCGCTGAACACCTGCTTGAGCCGAAGCGCGCAAGCCTCGGCGACCTCGGGGCGATAACGGCTGGCCGTCCGCCGTAGCGCGCCTCCCCTTTCGTAACAATGCCAGGAAGACTCATAGTCGCCCCGGTCCTCAAGGGCCTTGCCCAGGGCATAGTTGAGATAGACCAGGTCCATCTCCTGAACCTCGGGCTGCGCGGCGGCGGCGCGCATACTGGCGATATCCTCGTCGCTGAAGCGGTAGGTCTTGAGATTGGCCAGGCCGAACCAGGCCGCGCCGTGACCGGGCCGGGCCGCCAGGGCGGCGCGATAGGCCGCCACAGCCTCGTCGCGCCGGCCCACAACCTTGAGCGCATTGGCCCGCCACAGGTGGAGATCGGCCGCCTCGCCCCGCGAGCGGCATCCGCTCTCAAGAAGCCGGCCATAGAGGTCGATCACCGGTTCATGGTCGCCCAGGCCGATGCAGGCGGCCGCATACTGC
The DNA here is from genome assembly GCA_937910255.1 of uncultured Caulobacteraceae bacterium. GTDB lineage: Bacteria > Pseudomonadota > Alphaproteobacteria > Caulobacterales > Caulobacteraceae > Phenylobacterium. Next base: position 3,392 of record CALEOQ010000240.1, read on the forward strand.
TTGAGGTAGTCGCGGTGGGTCGGGTCATGGTCCAGCAGACGCTCCGCCTGCTGGCGGGCCAGCTGGTGCTTCTGCTGCTGCAAAAGGACCATGGCGTAGTCCAGGCGCGCCTCGTGGTAGTCGGGCGTCTGCGCCAGCAGCGCCTCCAGCCCGGTCTCGGCCGACTCCAGATCGTTAAGATCCAGGTGGATCCGCGCCAGCAGCCGTTGGGCGCCTGCATTATCGCGGTGCTGACGAGATCGGAAGAGCACACGTCTGAACGCCAGTCAAGTCGTAAGCTCGTATGACGCCTTCCGCTCG
>CALEOQ010000241.1 GCA_937910255.1 uncultured Caulobacteraceae bacterium
GGTCGTGTCCGGGTGGTGAGCGTGGCAGCGGGGGTGTGACCGTGGTGGACCGGGTGGCGGGAACTGCGAGGATAGACAGGGCGGCGATCAGTGGGGGTAGCAGGACGGCGCGGAGGGTGGGCTGCAGGGGCGGTCGGGCCGGGGCCCAAGGTGTCGCGGTCGGTGCCAAGGTGGCCTTCGACCTGAAGCTCGAAAACGGGGCCGGCGAGATCACCGCGATCCAGAAGCAATAGATCGCCATGGACGGCGGGCGGCGCTTCCGGTCCGCCCGCCGTCTTCCGCGCCACGTTCCTATCCAGACCTGTAAGGAGGAAAGCCGATGATGAACTGTATGAACATGATGGACGGCATGTCCGCCATGGGCGGGATGATGATGCTCGCCATGGCTGTTCAGTGGCTCCTGTTCGCAGCGCTTGCGGCCCTCGGCATCGCTGCGCTGGTGAAGTACCTGCGCTCCCCTTCGCGCTGACCTCAAGCACCTGTGTTGGCGCAGGGGGAACTGCACCGAGGTCGCTTGTGTTGGACTTGTGACCCCCAACCGCGAAAGGATGGACCATGCAGGTGCAAGAGGTCATGACCCGAAATCCGGCCTGCTGCGCGCCGGAAACGCGGCTGAGTGAGGCGGCCAAGCTCATGGCCGATCACGATTGCGGAGAGCTGCCGGTTCTCGACGAGGCCGGACGCCCGATCGGCGTCGTCACCGATCGCGACATCTGCTGCCGCGGGATGGCCCAGGAGAAAGGCCCCGCCGCCGCAGTGCGCGAGGTGATGTCGCAACCGGCTGTGACCACCACGCCGGAGACGGACCTGGACGACTGCTGCCGGACGCTGGAGGAGAACCAGATCCGCCGGATCCCCGTGGTGGACGAGGCCGGAAAGTGCTGCGGGATGGTCTCACAGGCCGACATCGCCCGCCACGCGTCGGAAGACGCCACCGCCAGCCCGGTGCGAGACGTTTCACGGCCCACTGAAGAGGCCTCGCGCGCCGGCTGCTGCTAAAGCTTGTTCGGTCGCGTCAGGACCCGCCGAAGCGCGACAGGGGCTGGCGACGTCTCCCCGTCAACTGGAGTGGTGTCGCTGGCGGCCCCGTTGATCGGCAGGACACTGCGACAGCGAGAGATTGCGGGCGGTGTCCGCCAACGCCAGATGTGAGAAGGCTTGGGGGAAGTTGCCCAGCTGGCGCCGCGCGAGCGGGTCATACTGCTCGGCGAGCAGGCCCACGTCGTTGCGCAAGTCGAGCAGCCGCTCAAAGAGGTTCCGAGCTTCGGAGCGGCGGCCTTGCAAGACGAGATTGTCAGCCAGCCAGAAGCTGCAGGCGAGAAAGGCGCCCTCGCCTGGCGGCAGGCCGTCCTGTGTCTCTGCGGTGTCGTATCGCAGGACCAGGCCATCGCTGAGCAAACGCTGCTCGACTGCGGCGACCGTGCCGCGAATCCGCGCATCCTCCGGGGGCAGGAAGCCTACCAGCGGCAGCAGCAACAGGCTGGCGTCGAGCCGCTTGGACCCATAGGCCTGCACAAAGCTGTTCAGCTCGCCGTCGAAGCCGTTGCGGCAGATGTCCTCGTGGAGGTCGCGTCGCAGCCGCCGCCAACGATCCACCGGTCCAGGGAGCCCAAAGGCGGCCACACTGCGCACGGCGCGATCGAACGCGACCCAAGCCATCACCTTGGAATGGGTGAAGTGCTGACGGCCGCCGCGTATTTCCCAGATTCCCTCGTCGGGCTGGTCCCAGATTGTCTCCAGGTGGTCCAGCAGTACGCTTTGGAGCGCCCAAGCTTCATGGTTGTGGTCGAGGTCCGCGCAACGCGCCTGGTAGAAGGCGTCCATCACCTCTCCATAGACGTCCAGCTGCAACTGACCGGCCGCCGCATTGCCGATGCGCACGGGACGGGAACGCTCATATCCCGGCAGCCAGTCGAGCTCGAGTTCCGGCAGCCGGCGTTCACCGCCGAGGCCATACATCATCTGACCTTGAGCCGGGCTGCCGGCGATGGCGCGCCGCAACCACCCGCGCCAAGCTCCCGCCTCATCCACGTACCCGGCGTTCACCCGCCCCAACCGCGCGACGGCCCCCTCCCCCAGCCCCCACTCGCCACACTCCCCATTCCGCGCACCCCCCCTCTCCCC
>CALEOQ010000242.1 GCA_937910255.1 uncultured Caulobacteraceae bacterium
GGGAGGAGCCGGCATACGAGCTTACGGCGTGACTGGAGTTCAGACGTGTGCTCTTCCGATCTACGGCCCCAAGGTGGTGGGCTCAGCGGAGATGACCCCCATGGCCGTGTCCGCGGGCTTCTTCGAGCATAGCAACGTCAAGGCCGGGGCCGAGGTCCTGCGGGCCATGGACCGGCTGGAAGTGGCCCTGGTGCTCGACAACACCGGCTCGATGTCGGGGACCAAGCTCTCGACCCTGAAGACCGCCGCCAAGGATCTGGTGGACAAGCTCGAGGCCGCCGGCGCGCGCAGCACGGCCGAAGATCCGATCCAGATTTCCCTGGTGCCGTTCTCCAGCACCATCCGCGTGGCGGAAAACGTCAGCGTCAAGAATTACAACACCTCGACCCGGACCGGCCCGGGCATTCCTAACTGGCTGGACAGCCGCGCGCGGGGTCATAGCGCCAAGGGCGTCGACATCTTCACCACCAGCAACACTGACCGCTTCGCCGTCCTGAAGTCGATGAAGGGCGGACAGGTCTGGGGGGGCTGCGTCGAAAGCCGGCGCCAGCCGTTCGACGTGCAGGACACAGCCCCCTACGCGTCCAATGTCGACAGCTATTTCGTCCCCTATTTCGCACCGGACGAGCCGGACCGGGAGTACTGGTGGTCGCCGAGCTACGCCAACAGCTACATCTCGGACAAGTCCAGCGGCGGCTTCGAAGAAAGACAGGGGAATGTCGCCAAGTACAATAACGCCACGCCGAGCGGCGGCGGCCCGAACGAGGGCTGTGATCTTGAGCCTCTCACCCGCCTGACCACCGATATGGACGACCTGAAGTCGGCCATCGACGACATGAAGGCGGTGGGCAACACAAACATCCCCATGGGGCTCGTCTGGGGCTGGCACACCCTGTCGCCCAATGCGCCCTTCTCCGACGGTGTGGCCTACGGGACCAAGAACCACCGGAAGATCATCATCCTGATGACCGACGGCGACAATGTCGCCAGTACCGGAAACTACGACAACGATTCGCTGTATAGCGGCATCGGCTACATCCGGCAGGGCCTGCTCGGGATCACCTCTGGGTCGTCCAGCTATCGAGGCGACAAGATGGACGATCGCCTGCGCCTGCTGTGTCAGAACATCAAGGCCAAGGACATCGTGCTCTATACGGTGCGGGTCGAGGTGAAGACCGGCTCCAGCGAGCTTTTGAAGACCTGCGCCACCGACTCCGAGAAGTTCTTCGACGTCCAGAACGTCTCCCAGCTCGGCGCGGCCTTCGACGCCATCGCCGGCTCCATCGACAACCTGCGGCTCACCAAATAGGGGCTGAAGGCGGCCGCCTGGCGGGCGGTCGCAGGCTTTCGGCCTTGAGGCTTGGCCAGGTCAGCTCACGTCAGTTCAGGCCTGGGCGGCGCTCGGCCTGGCCGGGGCTGCGGGGTCCCGACGCAGGCTCGACCAGACGTCATCCACGGCGGCCAGCAGGCGCTCGGCCGTGACCGGCTTGGTCACATGGCCGTCGGCGCCGGCGGCGGCCGAGGCCTGGCCGTGCTCGGGCATGGCGTTGGCCGTGAGGGTCAGGATGTGGGTGCGGTCGCGCCCCTCCGCCCGTTCGCGGCGGCGGATCTCGGCGATGGCGGTCAGGCCGTCCATGACCGGCATCTGCATGTCCATCAGCAACAGGTCATAGGCGCCCGTGGCCCAGGCCTCCAGCGCCTGGGCGCCGTCCTCGACGCAGGTCAGATCCACCCCGGCGGCGCCGAGGATCAGTTCGACCACCCGGCGATTGGTGGGGTGGTCCTCGGCCAGAAGGATGCGCATGCCCTCCAGGGGCGGCGCGTCGGCCGTCTCCCGTGCGCTGGCGCCCCACATCTCGACCCCGCCGACACAGCGGGGCAGGTCGAGGGCCAGGGTGAAGGTGGCGCCCTGGCCTTGGCGGGATTCCGCGCTCAGCGCGCCGCCCATGGCCTCGGCCAGGGAGCGGGAGATGGCCAGGCCAAGACCTGTGCCGCCAAAGCGTCGGGTGATCGAGCCGTCGGCCTGCTCGAAGCGGCTGAACAACCGCCGCCGCGTCGCCGCATCAAAGCCAATGCCGGTATCGGCGACCTGAAACACCAGGCGTGATCCGGTTTCGCCGCGCTCGGCGCTCACGTTCAGGCGGACCCCGCCCTGGCTGGTGAACTTCACCGCATTGCCCAGCAGGTTGGACAGGATCTGGCGCAGGCGCGTGGCGTCGCCCTCATAGGCGCCGCAGGCTTCGGGTGTGATCGAAACCTCGAAGTCCAGGCCCTTGGCCGCCGCGCTCGGGGCGAACAGGGCGGCGCAGGCGTCGACCGAGGCGGCCAGATCAAAGGGTTCGGGGCGAAGCTCCAGGCGTCCGGCTTCGATCCGGGCCAGGTCGAGAATGTCGCTCAGCAGCGCTTCCAGGGTCTGGGCCGAGGTCTCGATCAGCCCGACCATCTCGGCCTGCTGCGGCGCCAGCTCCGTGCGGGCCAGGGCGCCGGCCACCCCCATCACCCCGTTCAAAGGCGTGCGGATCTCGTGGCTCATATTGGCCAGGAACTCGCTCTTGGCGCGGTTGGCGGCCTCGGCCTCCTCCTTGGCCTTCACCAACTCCAGCTCGGCGTGGTGTTGCTGGTCCACGTCGCGCATGACCCCGACCACCCGCTCGATGCGGCCCTTGTCGGATTTGAAGGCCTTGGCCGCGGCATTGGTCCAGCGCGGCTCGCCGTCCCCGAGCGGCATCAGCCGATAGGTTTGGTGGAAGGGGTCGCCGTCTCGAAGGTGGCGCTCCCAAGCCTCCATCAGGCGGGGACGGTCCTCCGCGTGAACGGCGTCCCAGATGTGACGGCTCACCTCTTCGAAAGTGGCGCCGGCGTGGATCGAACGGGCGCCCGCCGCCGTCAGGGTGCCGCGGCGATAGTCCATCTCCCACATCTGCAGTTCGCCGATCTCCAGGGCGAATCTCAGGCGTTCTTCGGAGCTGCGCGCCTCTTCCAGGGCCGCGACGGATTCGGTGATGTCCACCGACATGATCAGCAGGCCAGCGACGGTTCCGGTCGCCTCACGCCAGGGGGCGATCTCCACCCGCAGCCAGCGCGCGCCGCCGCGCCGTTGCACCAGCACCCGGTCGTAGTGGGCCGGCTCGCCCTTGAGGCATTGCTGATAGGCTTCACGCCACCGGACGGCGCCAGGGTTCACCTCATACAGGATGCGCCCGATCGGGTCGGGGATGTCGCGTTCCTGTCGCCAAAGGGGGCTGGCCTGGACCACCCGCATATCGGTATCGGTCAGACACAGGGCGACCGGCGCGCTCTCCACAAAGGCGGCCATCAGGGTGTGGGCGGCGTCCACCCGCATCCGGGCCTGGGCGAGATCCGACACCGCCTGATGGCGGCTGCATTCCAGGGCGGCGATGGCGGCGAGGTCGCGCAGGGACTCTGCGAGGGCGGCGTCGAAGGCCAAGGGCTCAGGCCCTGCGACGACCACCGCGCCCAGCCCCATGCCATTGGGCAGCACGATCGGCGCGCCGGCGAAGAAGCGCACCCCAGGATCGCCAGCCACATAGGGGTGTCGGGCCAGGATGGGGTCGAGCCGGGCGTCGGCGACCCACAGGACATCCTGCGCCTGGGCGGCGAGGCCGGCGAAGGAGGTGTCGATATCGATCTGTCGGGTGAAGTCGGCGTCAGCGCTGGCGTGCCAGGTGCGGTCGCCATCGATCAGGATCACATCGCCCAGGCCGCCGCCCATGAGCGACCGGGCCAGCTTGCCGATCCGTTCGAAGGTGGGCTTGAGCGCCGCCAGGTCCAAGGCGCCCATGACGGCGATCCGACGGGCCTTGGCCTGGAGAGCGGCGGGATATTCGACCATGGCCGCGTGAATCTGCCTTTTGCGTTGTCGGCCAACCTCGCTCGGGCAGGGTTAAATTTTTGTGGCCAGGCGTCAATTTCCTGAGGCGCTAGAGCAGCTTTATCTCGCGCAGACGCTGCTGAAGATAGCCGTCGGCGGTGATGGGCTCGGGATAGCGGTCGGGATGGGCCGCATCGACACAGCCGGGCAGGGTCGCGATGTCGTAGTCCGGATTGAAGTGCAGGAAGAAGGGCGTCGAATAGCGCGCCACCCCCCGGCGCTCTGGCGCGGGATTGACCACACGGTGAGTTGTGGACGGCAGCCGGTGGTTGGTCAGCCGCTGCAGCATGTCGCCGATATTGCACACCAGGGCGCCGGGCGGCGGGTTGATCGCCAGCCAGCTGCCGTCGCGGCGCAGCACCTCGAGCCCGGCTTCTTCGGCGCCCAGCAGCAGGGTGATCACATTGATGTCTTCATGGGCGGCGGCGCGGATGTGGGGGCCATCGCCGGAGGTGGGCGGATAGTGCAGCAGGCGCAACACGGAGTTGCCGTCGTTCACCGTCGGCTCGAAGAAACCACGGTCCAGATCGAGATAGACCGCCACGGCCTCCAGGACCTTCTGGCCCATCGCGTCCAGGGCCCCATAGAGCCAGGCGACGTCCGCATGGAAACCGGGGACCTCATCTGGCCAGACATTGGGCGGCATGACCTGGGCGTACGGGTGGTCCGCCGGCAGGTCCCGGCCCATGTGCCAGAATTCCTTGAGGTCGTGATGGGCCTCGCCCTTGGCGGTTTCAACGCCGAATGGCGTGTAGCCCCGCTGTCCGCCCTGGCCGACCACATAGGCGCGCTTGGCGGCGTCCGGCAGGGCGAAGAAGGCCTTGGCCGAGCCGAGCGCCGCGTCGATGCGGGTCTGGTCGAGACGATGGTCGCTGATCACCGCGAAGCCGTAGCGGGTGAAGGACTCGCCGAGGTCCCGGGCGAAGGCCTCGAAGTCCGTCTCATAGGCCGCGAAGGAGACCGGCAGGATGGAGTCAGAGGTCACGGGCGGCTTTCTCGCAGGATGGCGGCGGGGGGTCTTAAATCGGCCATAACGGAACTTCGTAAGGAGGCCTAGCGTTGCCGTAGTCATAACAATTCATCGGAGACACCAGATGCGTCACCTGACCGCAGCCTCAGTGGGCCTTATCGGCGCCTTCGCCCTGGCCGCCTGTACGACGACCGATCCCTATACCGGCCAGCAGGTCCGCAACAATACCGGCACCGGCGCCCTGGCCGGCGCCCTGGGCGGCGCGGCGCTGGGCTATCTGACCAACACCAACAAGAGCTCCGAGGGTCGCAAGAACGCCCTGATCGGCGCGGGCGTCGGCGCTCTGGCAGGGGCCGCGGCGGGCAACTACATGGACCGCCAGCAGGCCGAACTGCGCCAGCAACTGGCCGGCACCGGCGTGGACGTGATCCGTCAGGGCGACAACATCATCCTGAACATGCCGAGCGACGTCACCTTCGCCGTGGACCAGTCCGACATCCAGGCGCGCTTCTATCCCGTGCTGGATGACGTCTCGCGCACCCTGAACGCCTATCCCCAGACCCTGGTGGACGTGGTCGGCCACGCCGATTCCACCGGCGCCGACGCCTATAACCAGGCCCTGTCGGAACGCCGGGCCGGCTCGGTGGCGGGTTACCTCGTCAACCGCGGCCAGGTGAACCCGGATCGCCTCTATGTGGCCGGCCGCGGCGAGATGGAGCCCCGGGCGTCCAACGCGACCCCCGAAGGCCGCGCCCAGAACCGCCGGGTGGAGATCATCCTGCGGCCCCTGACCAACTGATCGAACGCGAGACCCGGACCGGCGGCCCCGAGCGGACCGCCGGTTTTCGACTCTTTCCCAATTGCTGCGCTGCGGCGTAGTATGGGGCATGGCAAGCAAGGTTCGCAAAGACGCCGCCGAGGCCCTGGACGGGCTTCTTTTCGACGGCATGACCATCATGGCCGGGGGCTTTGGCCTCTGCGGCATCCCTGAGAATCTGATCGCGGCGATCCGCGCCCACGGGGTGAAGGACCTGACGGTGATTTCCAACAATTGCGGGATCGACGGCTTCGGCCTCGGCGTCCTGCTGGAGAACCGGCAGATCAAGAAGATGATCAGCTCCTATGTGGGGGAGAACAAGCTGTTCGAGCAGCTCTATCTCTCCGGTGAGCTGGAGCTTGAATTCAACCCTCAAGGCACGCTGGCTGAGCGCATTCGCGCCGGCGGCGCCGGCATCCCCGCCTTCTTCACCAAGACCGGCGTCGGCACCCCGGTGGCCGAGGGCAAGGAAGTCCGCGAGTTCGATGGCGAACTCTATGTGATGGAGCGCGGCCTGACCGCCGACCTCTCGATCATCAAGGCCGATGTGGCCGACACCGCCGGCAATCTGGTCTTCCGCAAGACCGCCCGGAACTTCAATCCGATGATGGCCACGGCCGGCGCCAAGACCGTGGTCGAGGTGGAGCGCCTCGTGGCGCCCGGCGAGCTGGACAAGGACCACATCCACACGCCGGGCATCTATGTGGACGCCATATTCGAGGGCGCGGCCTTCGAAAAACGCATTGAGCGGGTGACCACGCGGCCACGGGCCGTCGAGGGCGCCGGCGCCGGGGAGGAAGTCTGATGGCGTGGACCCGCGACCAGATGGCCGCCCGCGCAGCCCGCGAACTGCAGGACGGCTTCTATGTGAACCTGGGCATCGGCATCCCGACCCTGGTGGCCAACCACATCCCGGCCGGGGTCGAGGTGACCCTGCAGAGCGAGAACGGCATGCTGGGCATGGGCCCCTTTCCCTTTGAGGGGGAGGAGGACGCCGATCTTATCAACGCCGGCAAGCAGACGATCACAGAACTCGACTCCTCGTCCTATTTCTCGTCGGCCGACTCCTTCGCCATGATCCGCGGCGGCCATATCGACCTGTCCATCCTGGGCGCCATGCAGGTGGCGGCCAATGGCGACCTGGCCAACTGGATGGTGCCGGGAAAGATGGTCAAGGGCATGGGCGGCGCCATGGACCTGGTGGCCGGCGTCAAGCGCGTGGTCATCGTCATGGAGCACACCGAGAAGTCGGGCGCGCCCAAGCTGGTCAAGGCCTGCTCCCTGCCGCTCACCGGCCAGTCGGTGGTGGACCTGGTGGTGACCGACCTCGCCGTCTTCGAGGTGAACCGCGGCCGCACGCCCCTGCGCCTCATTGAACTGGCCGATGGGGTCAGCCTGGATGAGGTTCGCGCCAAGACCGAGGCGTCTTTCGAGGCCGCTTCTGCGTAAGATCATCAGGGGGCGCGACGGGGCGGCTGTGACCCCCCGAATGAAGGACGCTCGATGATGATGAAGACCCACACCCTCGCCGCCATGGTGCTGGCGCCCCTGGCGCTGGCCAGCGCCTCGGCGGCGCCGGCCCAGGCGCCCGCAGGGAGCGCCACGGCGGTGTTCGCCGGCGGCTGCTTCTGGTCGGTGGAGCACGAACTGGAGCAGATCCCCGGCGTGGTCGATGTGGTGGTCGGCTATGCGGGCGGCGCCAAGGCCAACCCCACCTACCGGAACCATGACGGCCATCTGGAGGCGGTGCGGGTCACCTATGATCCCGCGCGGCTCAGCTATGAGCAGCTGACCTCCGGCTTCTTCCGCCGCATCGATCCCACCGACCCCAATGGCCAGATCTGCGACCAGGGCCCGTCCTATCGCACGGCGGTCTTCTACGCGACGGGCGCCGAGCGCGAGGCCGCCCAGAAGGTGAAGGCCCAGGTGGCCAAGGCCCTGGGCGAGCCGGTGGCGACGGAGATCCGCCCGGCCGCGCGGTTCTGGATGGGGGAGGCCTATCACCAGGACTACGCCGAGAAGAACCCGGCCCGGTACCAGGCCTACAAGGTCGGCTGCGGGCGGGAGCGGGCGCTCAAGGCGGTGTGGGCAGGCCGGTGACCGGATCCCTCGGCCGGGGCTGATAGTCCTCGCCGATGAACATTTCGGCCCGGCGACTGCGCTCGCCGTCCAACCAGACATTGACGAGCTCGGTCTCGCCGGTGCGGGCGAAGTCGGCCTTCATCTCCGGGGTGAAGTCAGGCTCCAGGCTCATGGCCAGCACCCGCTCGGCCTCCGCGGCGGAGAGGGGGGCGCTGGCCTCGGCCTGGTTCTGCGGATGGGCCGTGCGGACCCACATGCGCAGGGGCGCGGCGTCGGCGCGGGCGAAATAGTCCCGGCCATAATAGGCCGCGGCGTTGAACATGAAGCGGTCATCGACGGCGATGGCTGAGATCCGCAGGTCGTGCATGGCGCGATCGGTCATCGCCTCGGTCAGCTGCGACCAGCCCTTGGCGCGCTTGAACCCATTGGCCATGCCCGCCTGCTCGGCCAGGTCCGGGGAGATGACGAAGGACAGGAACAGGGCGGCCACCGCCCCTTGGGTCGCCAGGGCGGCGATGTACCAGCCCCTGGCGCGCCAGCGCAGCAGCCAGGCCGCCACCAGGATCACGCCGGTGACATAGCCTGCGGCCGTCCAGTTGGCGTTGGCCCGGCTGATCAAGGCCTGCAGCGTGACGATCAGGAAGACCGGCGCGGTGAAGCAGAGCAGCAGCAGGTCGGCCGAGGTGAGCCGCCGACGCCAGGCCATCAGCCCCGCGCCGGCCACCAGCACCGCGAAGGGGATCGGTCCGAACACCCCGAACTGGGAGACGAGGAAGTCCAGCATCTCGCCCGGATGAAAGAGATTTCCCGGGCTCCAGTTGGCGTTGGCGGCGGTGTGTTGAACGGTGGCGAAGCCGTGGGCGGCGTTCCAGATCAGATTGGGCGCCAGCACCAGCAGCATGGCGCCGACGGCCGCCGCGATCATTGGCGCGGACCAGATCCGGCGGGCGTCCCGGTCGAGGATCAGGTGAAGCGCCACCCCGATCAGGGCGTAGACCGCGGCATATTTCGAGAGGAAGGCCAGGCCGAGCAGGACGCCGGCCCCGGCGGCCGCGACCAAACGTCGCCGACCCTCCGTCTGCGGAAGGAAAACATAGAGGGCCAGGGCCCAGGTGAGGCAGGCCAGCAGCGGCGCATCGGTCGCCACCACCGCCGACGAAAGCTGCACCCCAGGCATCACATGATAGAGGGCGCAGGCCGCCAGCGCGATCTGGGCGCCGTAGAGCCGACGGGCCAGGACGAAGACGCCAAGGGCCGTCGCCGCCTGGAAAAGAGGCGCCGAAAGCCGCACCATCGGCTCGCTGTCGCCGCCCAAGGTGGTCGCCCAGATGCTCCAGGCGACCATGGGCGGCTTTGAATAATAACCGAAATCCAGCGTTCTGGACCAAAGCCAGTACTGCGCCTCGTCCGGATAGAGCTCGAGCGGCGTGATGAAGATGGCCGCCAGACGCACGGCGGTCAGGGCCACCGTGATCCACAGGGCCATGCGCCAGGCGGCGAGGGCGGAGGGGGCGGCGGGGTCAGGCAAGGGCGTCTCCGGAAACGGCGCGGACCGTTGCTCGCCAAGGAGGCGATGTAAAGGGCAGGGCGCCCGAGGGTGTGGCGCCGTCACAACAGGTGAGCCTCGTCATAAATCCATCACCAACAAGCTCGAAACTTGCCTGTATTAGAGCGCCGAACTCGGAGCGTTTGTGCGTTCGCCCGCTCCGATTCTCGATCGAGAGGGGAATCTCACAATGACGTCCATGAAGCGGCTCGCCAGCGGCGCGGCTCTTACGGCGCTCGTCTGCGCCATGAGCAGCGCCGTCTACGCGCAGGAAACCACGGCCGCGATCCGCGGTCAGATCGTCGATACGCAAGGCGCCCCGGTGGCCGGCGCGACGGTCACCATCACCCACGTCCCGACCGGCGCCTCGAGCACCACCGTCACGGGCCTGGACGGCATCTATTCGGCCCGCGGCCTTCGGGTCGGCGGCCCCTACCGCATCGCCGCCACCGCGCCGCAGTTCGAGGCCGGCGCCTCGACCCTGCAGTCGGTCGGCGTGGGCGACGCCGCCCAGGTGGACGTCCGTCTCGGCCGCACCGGCGACGCCCAGGTGGCCGAACTGGTCGTGACCGCCGCGGCCGGCGTCCCGAGCCAAGGTGGCCCGTCGTCGAACTTCACCGCCGCCGACATCGACTCGCTGCCCTCGATCAGCCGCGACCTGAAGGACGTGGCCCGCCTCGATCCGTTCGCGACCATCGACCCGACCAACTCCGACGCCATCTCGTTCGGCGGCGTGAACACCCGCTTCAACCAGCTGACCGTCGACGGCATCCGCCAGAACGACGACTTCGGCCTGAACAACAACGGCTACCCGACCCAGCGCTCGCCGATCTCGATCGACGCGATTGAGGCGGTCAACGTCTCCTCGGCCCCCTACAGCGTGATCAACAACGGCTTCCTCGGCGGCCAGATCAATGCGGTCACCAAGTCGGGCGGCAACACCTTCTCGGGCTCGGCCTTCTACGAATATTCCGACAACGATCTGCGCGGCGACACCGCCAACGGCGTCGACTACAGCACGGTGTTCGAAGAAAAGACCTGGGGCGCGACCCTGGGCGGCCCGATCATCAAAGATCGCCTGTTCTTCTTCGGCGCCTATGAAAAGTTCGAAGGCCTGCTCGGCTTCGACACCGGCCCGGTCGGCTCCGGCGCCGCGGTGGTCATTCCGCGCATCAGCGCCGATGCGGTGGAAACCTTCCGCCAGACCACCCAGTCGCTCTATGGCTACGATCCCGGTTCGTATCTGAACGGCGCCTTCCCGGTGGAAGACGAGAAGTACCTGGCCAAGCTCGACCTGGTGATCACCGACGATCACCGCGCCTCGCTGACCTATCAGCAGACCACCGGCAACTCGCTCAACGGTTCGGTCAATTCGGTCTTCGCCAACGGTAACTCGACCACCCAGCCGCGGGTCGGCCTGGCCTCGAACCAGTACGACAAGACCGAAGAGCTGATCACCTACAGCGCTCAGCTGAACTCGGACTGGACCGAAAACTTCTCCACCGAGCTGCGCTATTCCAACAAGGAAACTGACACCACCCAGATGCCGCTCAGCGGCCTCTCTGTCGGCCAGGTGATCGTGGGCGTCGCCGACCTGCCCGGCGTGGCCACCGGCTTGGGCACGCCGCAGATCCAGTTCGGCGCCGACACCTTCCGGCACGACAACTATCTGAACGTGCAGACCGAGACCTTCGAAGCCATCGGCCGCTACAGCATGGGCGACCATGACTTCCTGTTCGGCGCCCGCACCGAGCAGAACGACATCATCAATGTCTTCGTCTCCAACTCGCTGGGCTCCTACACCTTCGCCAGCTACGCCGACTTCCTGGCCCGCCGGGCCAGCGGCTTCAGCCTGTCGGGCGGCGTCGATCCGACGGCGGGCACGGTCCCGGCGACCCTGGGCACGGCGCGTCTCGGCGCGGCGACCTTCGGCTATCGTCTGACCAGCCTCTATGGCGAAGACCGCCTGCAGATCACGCCGACCCTCGATGTGACCGCCGGCGTTCGCTACGACCGCTACTCGATGGACGATACGCCCAGCGAAAACGCGGCCTTCTTCTCGCGCCACGGCTTCAGCAACACCTCGACGCTGGACGGCAAGGACGCGGTTCTGCCGCGGGTCTCCTTCAACTGGGAGCCGCGCACCGACCTGACCATCTCGGGCGGCATCGGGCGCTTCTCGTCCACCGGCCTGAACGTCTGGATCTCCAACGCCTACTCCAACAACGGCGTCAACCAGACCAACGCCGTCTGCCCGGCCGGCCCCTACACCAATGTCGATCTGACCAAGGCTCCGGCCGGCTGCACCTTCACGCCCGGCAACGGCAATGTGAACGCCATCGACCCGTCGCTGCAGATCCCGACCGCCTGGAAGGGCAATCTGACGGCGACCTACGAAGCCGACTTCGGCCGCTTCGGCGACAGCTGGCGCTTCACGGCGGCTTACCTCAAGTCCGTCAACGAGAACGCGCTGATCTGGTACAACCTGCGCTCGGTCCAGACCGGCGTCGCGCCTGACGGCCGTCCGGTCTACTCGCAGTCCACCGCCGGCAACACCGTGGGCAACGAGAACGACTTCCTGCTGACCAACACCAGCAAGGGCGCTTCGGAATCGATCGCCTTCGTGGTGGATAAGGCCTGGCGCGAAGGTCTCTGGGACGGTCTGTCGGTGAGCCTGGGCTACACCCACACCGACGCCGAAGACGCCAACCCGATGACCAGCTCCATCGCCCAGTCGAGCTACACCCGCTACGGCACGTCGAACCCGCAGAACCCGGCGGCGGCGACCTCGGACTATGAGGTCAGTGATCGCTGGACGATGAACTTCGGCTATGCGCGCGCCTTCTTCGGCGACAACGAGACCTCGGTCCAGGTGTTCGCCCAGAACCGCACGGGCCTGCCCTTCAGCTACACCTTCGCCAACAGCCGTTCGAGCGGGTTCGACAACGACTTCGGCTACAACGTCTCGTCCTATTCGGGTCGTCAGGCCTCGTCGAACGCCCTGTTCTACGTGCCGCAGATGTCGGGCGGCTCGATCACCGCCACCAGCGATCCGATCGTCCAGTATGCGACGGGCTTCGATGTCTCGGCCTTCGACGCCTTCGTGAAGTCCAGCGGCCTGTCGGCCTATGCGGGCGGCATCGCCCCGCGGAACGCCTTCAACACGCCTGACGTCACCACCGTCGACCTGCGCCTCAGCCAGGAGCTCCCGGCCTTCTTCCCGGGCGGCGCCAAGCTGCAGGTCTATATGGACGTCGAAAACCTCGGCAATCTGCTGAACGACGAGTGGGGCGTGCTGGAACAGTACGACTTCCACCGCTCGGTCCCGGTGGCCACCGTGTCCTGCGTCGCCGCCGGCACCACCACGGCGACCAGCTGCGGCGCGCCGAACGCGGCCTACCTCTATTCGGGTAACGCCTCGGCCATCGACCCCTATGTCGTGCCCAGCGCCTCGCTGTGGCAGGTCAAGTTCGGTGTGAAGTACAAGTTCTGATCGGATCATTCTGACCAGGCGAAAGGGGCGGCTCTCGGGCCGCCCCTTTTTTGTTGCGCCGACCGGGTGCGGCCATGCTTGACCTGGGGCCGCGGTGCGCCCATCTGCGCCCGTCCCCCGCCTGATCGGCGCATGACCCCTGGAAGGGATCGTTGATGAGCCTTGTCGTTCCTGCCGAATGGGCGCCGCACCGGGCCATGTGGCTGGGTTTCCCCAGCCACGACGAGCTCTGGGGCGAGGACTACGCCCAGGCCCAGGCCGAGGTCGCCGCCCTGGCCCGCGCCATGGCTGGCCCCGGCCAGGAGGCCGTGCGCCTGATGACCGGCTCGCCCGAGGGCGAGGCCGCCGCCCGGCGCATGCTCGGCGATGTGGCAGGGGTGGAGATCGTCCCTGGCGCCTTTGGCGACATCTGGCTGCGGGACACCGGTCCGATCTTCGCCCGCGACGGGGACGGCTTCAGCGCCCGTGGCTTCCGCTTCAACGGCTGGGGCGGCAAGTACGTCTATCCGCACGACGAGACGGTGGCCCAGCAGATCGCCGAACACGCCGGCCTGCCGCTCGCGTCCAACGCCTTCATCCTGGAAGGCGGCGCCCTGGACCATGACGGCTTCGGCACGGTGCTGACCACCGGCCAGTGCCTGTTGAACGCCAACCGCAATCCCGGCTGGAGCGCCGAGGCCGCCGAGGCGGCGCTGGCTGAGGCGCTGGGGGTGCGCAAGACCCTGTGGCTGGGCGAAGGCCTGCAGAACGACCACACCGATGGCCATGTGGACAATCTGGCCCGCTTCGTGGCGCCCGGCGTGGTGGTCTGTCCCGTCGCCTTCGGGCGGGGGGATCCGAACATGGACGCCTATGACGACGCCGCCCGCCGCCTGGCCGGCATGACCGACGCCCGGGGCCAAGCCCTCAAGGTGGTCCGCATCCCCTCGCCCGGCTGGATCGAGAACGCCGACGGCGACAATGTGCCGGCCTCGCACATGAACTTCATCATCACCAACGGGGCGGTGATCGTGCCGACCTATGCGCAGCGCCCGGCCGAGATGGCCATCCAGGCCCTGGAGACCGTCTTCCCCGACCACAAGGTGATCGGCCTGCCGTCCGCCGCCATCCTCACCGGCGGTGGGTCGTTCCACTGCATCACCCAGCAGGAGCCCGCCTGATGGCCCGCATCATCAAGGTCGCCGCCATCCAGACCGCCTATGGCCTGGACCTGGACGCCAACATCAAGAAGACCGCCGGCTTCATCCGTGAGGCCGCCAGCCAGGGCGCCCAGGTGGTCCTGCCATCCGAGCTGTTCCAGGGTCCATACTTCTGCGTCACCCAGGAGGAGCACTGGTTCGCCACCGCCCATCCCTGGCGAGAGCACCCCTGCGTCACCGCGCTCGCCCCCCTGGCGGCCGAGCTTGGGATCGTGCTGCCGATCTCGATCTATGAGCGCGAAGGGCCACACTATTTCAACAGCGTGGTGATGATCGACGCCGACGGCTCGCCCATTGGCGTCTACCGCAAGAGCCACATCCCCGACGGGCCGGGCTATCAGGAGAAGTACTATTTCCGCCCCGGCGACACCGGCTTCCGCGTCTGGGACACCCGGTTTGGCAAGCTCGGCGTCGGCATCTGCTGGGACCAGTGGTACCCCGAGGCCGCCCGGGCCATGGCCCTGATGGGCGCCGAGGTGCTGTTCTATCCCACGGCCATCGGCTCGGAACCCCATGACGAGACCCTGGACACCGCCGCCCCCTGGCGCCGGGCCATGCAGGGCCACGCGGTCTCCAATGTCATCCCGGTGGTGGGCGCCAATCGCACGGGCTTCGAGCCTTGGGAGAACTATCCCGGCGGCGGCCAGCGGTTCTATGGCTCGTCCTTCATCGCCGATCACCGGGGCGACCTGGTCGCCGAGTTCGGCGCAAACGAGGAGGGCGTGCTGGCGGCCGAGTTTGACCTGGACTTCCTGGCCACCCACCGGGCGGCCTGGGGCTTCTTCCGCGACCGCCGCACCGACCTTTACGGCGCCCTGGCCGGTTCCCGCCCGGTTTGACGCTTGGCGCCCGCCGGACCACAGGCCTAGGTTCGCGGATGATCGAGACTGAGCGGCTCATCCTGCGCCGGTGGCGCGAAGACGACCGGCCGGCCTTCCACGCCATCTGCGCCGATCCGCAGGTGATGGACTGGCTGGGCGGCGTGCTGACCCCTGAGGAGGCCGATCAGCGGCTGGCGCGGGTGGAGGAGACCTTCGATCGCCTGGGCTATGGCCGGTTCTGCGTCGAGCGTCGCGGCGACGGGCGGGTGCTGGGCTGGTGCGGGGTCATGCCCGCCCATGAGAGCCAGCCCATCGCCGGCACGCCGGAGATCGGCTGGCGGCTGATTCCCGAAGCCTGGGGCCAGGGCTACGCCACCGAGGCCGCCGCCGCCGTCCTGGCCGACGCCTTCCACCGTCTCGGACTGCCCGAGGTGTGGGCCTATACCAGTCCGCACAATCTGAAATCCCAGGCGGTCATGGTGCGGCTGGGCCTGACCCGGCGAGAGGGTCTCGACTTCGAGAACCCCAACGCGCCGGCCGACGACCCCTTCCGCCCAGCCTGGGTCTGGGTGGCGACCCCTTAGCCGCCGCAGCCCGAGGGGGGCGCGCTCAGCCGCGTCATCTCGCGGCGGGCCTTGTCCATGTCGGCGCGGAATTCGGGATTGCCGCGCATCCGAGCGACCATGGCGGCGGCCAGGTCGCGACCAGCTTCCACATCGCTCTCATAATGGACGCCGCAGACGACGCGGGAGGTTCCCATCTCCTTGCCCGCGGCCATCAGCTGATCGGCCCGCTCGGGCGCCAGCTCCACCAGGATGAGCGCCCAGGCCCAGCCGGTCATGGAATGGCCCGAGGGATAGGAGGCGTTGGTCTCCATCCAGGGCGCCCGGGGCACGCAGATGGGCTTGTCGTTGCCGATCAGCGGGCGGGGGCGTCCATAGTGATCCTTGGCCGGCGTGCCGATGGTGCGGACGTCCTGCTCGGCCCGCTCCAGGATGTGGGCGGTGACCGGCGTCGTCTGCGGGCTGATGTCCAGCCCCGCAGCGCAGGCATAGCCCTTCAGCGCCCTGCCGCCCCAGAGGTCGGCGTCGGCGGCGGCCTTGGCCCAGCGGGCCGTGCCTTCCAGGGACCGTGTCTCTTCGAAGCGCTGGGCGTCGGCCCGGCCGCGTGGGCTGTCAGGCGCCGGGGGCGGGCCGATCAGGGCGGCGCCATCCAGGTCGGCGGCGGTGAGATAGCCGTCAATCTCCGGCGGGACGAAGCTTGGGCTGTTGGATTCGGCCAGGGCGGCGGGCGCGTGGGCCGGAGCGGCGGCGCAGGCCGAAAGGCCGGCGGCGAAGGCGAGGGCCGCGAGGGCCGAAGGCATACGGATCATCCCCCCTCTCTAGAACGGCTCCCCGCCGGGGGGAACCGTTCCGAGGAAGGATTGGCCTAGCGGAGCACGGCCAGTCCGTTTTTGATCACCGTGGCGTTGCGGGACTTCACGCGCGCCTCGAAGCTGATCTCCTTGCCGTCCTTCCAGATGTCCACCGTGATGGTGTCGCCCGGGAAGACCGGCGCTGAGAAGCGGGCCTGGTGGCTCTTGATCTGGTCGGGATCGAAGTCGGTCACCGCCTGTAGGATGGCCCGGCAGGTGATGCCATAGGTGCAGAGCCCATGCAGGATCGGCCGCGGGAAGCCCGAGCGCTTGGCCGAGTCCGGATCGGAGTGCAGCGGATTGCGGTCGCCGTTCAGGCGATAGAGCAGGGCCTGGTCCTCGCGGGTGGTGAAGTCCACCGACATGTCGGGCGCACGCTCAGGCACCTTGTGCGGCTCGGGGGCGCCCTCGGTGGGGCCGCCGAAGCCGCCGTCGCCGCGGGCGAAGGTGGATGAGGTCAGCGTGGCGACCTTCTCGCCGTTCTCATCGGTCCAGACCGATTCGTTGATGACGACCGCGCCCTTGTCCTTGCCCTTGTCATAGGCGCCCACCGTGCGGCCCTCGACGGTGAAGGTCCCCTTGGTCGGCAGGGGCTTGTGCAGCTCCACCTTCTGCTCGCCGTGGACGACCATCAGGAAGTTGATCTGGCTGGGGCGGTGGCCCTCGGGCATCTGCGGGGCGGGGCCGGCGTTTGCCGCGGCCCGGGCGCCGGCCGCCAGAACGGTGGCCGCGGTCGGAATGACCTTGAGATTCTTCTCATAGACGAAGGGCAGCTCCGTCTCGTTCATGGGATCCTGGCCCATGCCGACGCCCAGGGCGTAGAGCATCACGTCCTTGTCGCCATAGGTGAAGGTGCGCGGGGCCGTGCGCTGGTCGAGAATGTCGGGATAAAAGATAGGCATGTTGAAATCGTTCCTCCGGAGCCCGCTCATGAATGGGGCTGCTCTTCTATGGGTCCGATTGAACCGGCACAGAGGCTGCGACGCAAGCGTCCCTCCTGGCATTTGCCGGCCTTGCCCTGATCGGCTAGAAGCGCCCGACCGCTCCGCGCGCGGGTCCGAAGGGACCCGTCGGACACCCGAATTCCTCGAAGGTTTCTTATGACCGAGACTACCGCTTCGGCCACGGGCCAGATCTCCGGCAACGTCCTCTTCTATTCCAATCCCGAGCCGCTCAACCCGACCACCCACAAGGGCATGGGCGTGAAGCGGATCGACGGTCCGTTCAGCTTTGCGGCCAAGCACAACCTGGTCCCGCTGACGGTGTCGGAATTCCAGCTGGCGGTGCTGAACGGCCCGATCATCTTCGTCGGCGAGGAAAAGACCCCGCTGCAGGTGATGGGTCTGAACCACGACGAGAATATCTTCGTCCTGCCCACTGGGGTGTTCGACGCGGGCGTCTATGTGCCGGCCTATGTGCGCCGCTATCCCTTCGTCTTCGCCAATGACTCCAAGGCGGGCCAGTCGATCCTCTGCGTCGACCGCAATGCGGCCTTCTTCGCCGAGAAGGACGCCGAACTGCCCTTCTTCGACGAAAAGGGCGAGCCGACCGAATACACCCAGAACTGCCTGACCTTCTGCAACAACTACGAGATGGAGCGGCAGAAGACTCAGAACTTCGTCCAGCTGCTGAAGGCGCTGGACCTGTTCGAGGCCAAGGAGTCCTTCTACACCCCGGTGAACGAGGACGGCACGCCCGGCGAGCCCCAGAAGCTGGCCGACTATTTCGGCGTCTCCGAAGAGCGCCTGCGCGAGCTGCCGGCCGAGAAGTTCATGGACCTGCGTCAGTCGGGCGCCCTGAACCAGATCTATGCCCACCTGATCTCGCTGGCCCAGTGGGACCGCCTGGTCGCCCTGTCGATGAACCGGCAGATGCAGGCCCAGACGCTGCAGGCCGCCAACAGCTGATCTGAAAACGTCTTGCCCGGCAGGCGCGAATGTCTCGCGTCTACCGGGCGAAGATGCTGCGGGTCAGGCAGGAAAAGACCAGCCGCCCCGCCTCGTCCAGCAGGTCGTGCTGGGCGATGACGATGCCCTTGCCTTCCCCCACCGGATCCTTGCCCATCACCGTCATTCGCCCGCGCAAGAGCTCGCCGGCCGGCGGGTTGCGCACCCAGCGCAGGGCGTCCACCCCCAGGCGCTTGGTCTGGGGCCAGCCGGCCGCAGCCTGGCTGTCCAGCCGCGCCCAGATGGCGAAGACCATGGTGTCGGGCGCCCCGCGCTCCAAGGTCCAGCCGGGTGTAAAGGCCGCGATGAAGGCCGCCAGGGCCTTGGCGTCCACCGCCGCGGCGCCCAGGTTCACCACCTGGCCGATCTCGATGTCGTCGAACGGTGCGGGCATTCTGGCCTTTCGTTACAGGTGGGCGCTGAAACCCTTGGCGACGCCGGCCCGTACAACAGGCTGGAGCGCAGGTTCCGGAATCATGGATTTGCGGGCAAGGCCTATCTGACCCCATATAGCGGCAAGCCCCAAACAGGTTTGAGTTCAAGCATGATGCGTCGTCTCGCCGGTTTCCTGCTCGCCGCCCTGGTCCTGCCGCTGAGCCTGGCCGGCGCCGCCCAGGCCGAGCCGGTGGACACCGGCCACCTGAAGGCCGAGCTGATCGCCCAGACCCAAGCCATCGCCCCGGGCCAGACCATCCAGGTCGCCCTGCGCCAGGAGATCGACAAGGGCTGGCACACTTATTGGCGCAATCCCGGTGATTCCGGCGAAGCGACCAAGATCGGCTGGACCCTGCCCACCGGCTGGCAGGCCGGCGAATTCGTCTGGCAGCCGCCGGAACCGCAGCCCGCCGGCCCGCTGGTGAACTACGGCTATTCCGGCGAGGTCATCCTGCCCATGACCCTGACCGCGCCGGCCGACGCCACGCCGGGGCAGTCGGTGACCCTGCGCGCGGCGGCCGCCTTCCTGGTCTGCGAGGAGATCTGCATCCCCGAGGATGCGTTGCTCGAACTGACCCTGCCGGTGCAGGGCGAGCCCGCCCGGCCGGCCGGCCGGTGGGCGCAGCCGATCGCCCAGGCCCTGGAGGCCGCACCCCGGACGGCCGACCTCACCGCTGCGTTCCAGACTGGCGAGGACGGCCTCAAGCTCGCCGTGACCGGCGACGCCCTGGCCGGCGCCGACATGGCCGAGAGCTACTTCTTCCCCTTCGACGGCGCGGTCATCGATCACGCCGCGCCCCAGGCGATCGAGCGGGGGCCGCAGGGCCTCACCCTGTCCCTGACCCCCAGCTACGCCTTCCAGGGACCCGAACCGCCCCAGGTCATGGCCGGCGTCCTCAAGGTGGACGACGCCTATTACGAGATCGAGGCCCAGGCCGGCCCGCTTCCGGCCGAAGCCGCGGGCCTTGGTCCGCCGATGGCGCGGGCGAGCGGCGGCGACGGGACGGGGCTGGGCCTTCCCCTGGCCGTGGTCTTCGCCGTCCTCGGCGGCCTAATCCTCAACCTGATGCCCTGCGTCTTCCCGATCCTGGCCATGAAGGCCGCCAGCCTGGCGGGCCACGCCCATGAGCAGAGCGCCGCGCGCCGCCAGGGCCTGGCCTTCCTGGTCGGCGTGCTGGCCACCTTCCTGGCCCTGGCGCTGGTGCTGATCGTCGCCCAGGCGGCCGGCGCCGCCGTCGGCTGGGGCTTCCAGCTGCAGTCGCCGCCGGTGGTCGCAGCCCTCTGCCTGCTGATGTTGGCCGTGGCGCTCAACCTGTCGGGCGTGTTCGAGATCGGGACGTCCCTGCAAGGGGTCGGGACCGGCCTCGCCAGCCGGGGCGGGCTGGCCGGCGCCTTCTTTACGGGTGTGCTAGCCGTGGTGGTCGCCGCCCCCTGTACGGCGCCCTTCATGGCCCCGGCCCTGGGCTGGGCCCTGACCCAGAGCGCGCCGGCCGCCCTGCTGGTGTTCGCCGCGCTCGGGCTCGGCTTCGCCGCCCCCTTCGTGGTGGTGGCCTTCGCGCCGGGCCTGCTGTCGCGGCTGCCCAGGCCGGGCCCCTGGATGGATCACCTGCGCAAGGTGCTGGCCTTCCCCATGTACGGGGCGGCCGCCTGGCTGCTCTGGGTGTTGACCCTGCAGGTCGGACCCATGGGCATGGCCCGGCTCCTGGCTGCGGCGGTTGTGCTGGCCCTGGCGGCCTGGCTCTATGGCCTCTCGCAAGCGCGCGCCGGCGGCGTTGCGCTCAAGGGCGGCGCCGCGGTCCTGGCCGTCGCGGCCTTGGCGGCGGTGCTTATCCCGGCCTACCAGACCCCGGAGCCGGCCGGCGCCGCCAGCGGCGCGGTGGCCGAGCTGCCCTATGAGCCCTATAGCGCCGAGCGCCTGGCCGAGCTGCGCGCCCAGGGCGCGCCGGTGTTCGTCAACTTCACCGCCGCCTGGTGCGTCACCTGTCAGGTGAACGAGCAGGTCGCCCTGGCCCGCCAGGGCGTGGCCGACGCCCTGGCCGATACGGGAACCGTCTATCTCAAGGGCGATTGGACCCGAAAGGACGAGGTGATCGCCGCCGAGCTGGCCCGTCATGGCCGGGCGGGGGTGCCCTTGTACCTGGTCTATGATCGCGCGGGCGCCGCGCCGGTGATCCTGCCGCAGATCCTTACCGAGGGCGTGGTCGTGCGCGCCCTGGAGGCCGCCGCATCCGCCGGCTGATCGCTGCGTAAAAGTAAAGAGTGTTCGCCGGCCTACACCCCAAGAAGGAGACGCCCATGACCACCTCGAAGCTTTCCCGCCGCCCGGTCCTGCTGGGCCTGACCGCCGCCGCCGCCATGATCGCCGCCCCGGCCCTGGCCGCGCCGGCCATCGGCAAGCCCGCGCCCGCCTTCACCGCCATCGACTCCACGGGCAAGTCGCGCAGCCTGTCGGAGTTCAAGGGCAAGACCGTGGTCCTGGAATGGACCAATGAGGGCTGTCCCTATGTCCAGAAGCACTACAACGCCGGGGCCATGCAGGGCCTGCAGAAAAGTGCGACCGGCGACGGGGTGGTGTGGCTGACCCTGATCTCGTCGGCGCCCGGCAAGCAGGGCCACAAGACCGCCGCCGAGGCCAATGACTGGAAGGCCGAGAGCGGGGCGGCGCCCACCGCCATCCTGCTCGATCCCAAGGGTCAGGTGGGCCGCGCCTATGGCGCCAGGACCACGCCGCACATGTACGTGGTCAACCCGGCCGGAACGCTGGTCTATATGGGCGGCATCGACGACAAGAACAGCGCGGACGCCGCGACCCTCAAGGGCGCCAAGAACTATGTGGTGGCCGCCCTGGGCGACATGAAGGCCGGCCGCGCCGTGGCCCAGCCCGTGTCGGCGCCCTATGGCTGCAGCGTGAAGTACTAGAAGGCTTCTAGACGCTCCCGTCGGGCGCCAGGCCAGAGGCCGGCCCCGGCGGGGCGAGCAGCACCTCGATATTGTCGTTCAAGAGATAGATCAGCTCGCGCAGGGCGGTGTCCCGGGCCGGCTTGTCGGCCGCCATCTGCAGGGCCGCCAGCTTGACCGGGAGGTCCTCTGAGATCCCCCGCAGGATGCAGGCCAGGTCGCCATCGACGCCCCGGTCGCGCACCTTCTGCTGGCCCTGGCCATCCAGGGCGGCCAGGTCGGCGACGCCGGTCTTGAACGCCTCGCTCGCCGGCGCCTCGGTCTCCCGCATGGCTTCGGCCTGGGCCTTCAGGTCCTGGGCGCGGGCGACGATGTCGGCGAACAGGGGCTCAAGCGCAGTGGCCGGCGCCGGGGTCGGGGCGTTCGGCTGAGCCGGCGCCGGGGCCGCAGCCATCCAGAGCAGGGTTGTCGCGGCGAGGGCGGCGCAGGACATGGATCTGACCTCAGGACACAGATTGAGCGCGTTCCGGAGCCAGATGACCTTGGGAACGAAGACGGGACGATCTGCTTTTGCTAACCGGTTTCGGCCCGGTTCGTAAGGGCAGGTTGGAGACGCCATCCTGCGCGGGACCGCTTGAACGGGGGATGAATCATGTCCGACCTGGACGCCGCCTGGCGCCGTCTGCGCGCGGCAGGGGCCGCCGCCGCTGCGCGCTCGATCGCCGGCCTGTTCGACGCCGAACCTGACCGTCTGGCCCGCCTGAGCCTGACCGCCGCCGGGCTCTATCTCGATCTCTCCAAGCAGCCCTGGTCGGCCAAGGACCTGGCCCTGGCGCTCGACCTGGCGCAGGCCGCCGGGGTGGAGGCGGCGCGTGATCGGCTGTTCGCCGGCGAGACCGCCAATCCCTCGGAGGGGCGCGCGGCCTTGCACATGGCGCTCCGAGCGCCGGAGGGCGCGTCCTTCTCCGCCCAGGGGGAGCCGGTCTCCCGCGAGGTGGAGGCGACCCGCCAGGCCGTCAGCGCCTTCGCCGACGCCATCGGAAGCGGCGAACGGCGCGGCGCCACCGGCGAGCCGTTCAAGTCCATCGTCCATATCGGCATCGGCGGCTCGGACTTCGGTCCCCGGCTGGTCTGGGAGGCGCTCCGGGCGACCGACCCGGCCATCGACCTGCGGTTCATCGCCAATGTGGACCCGGCCGACAGCGCCCAGGCCCTGGCCGGCCTCGACCCTGCCGAGACCCTGGTGATCGTGGTCTCCAAGACCTTCACCACCCAGGAGACCATGGCCAACGCCATGATCGCCCGGGACTGGCTGCGGGCCGCCCTGGGGGAGGCCGGCGATGCGCATCTGGTGGCGGTCTCGGCGGCGCCGGACGTGGCCAAGGCCTTCGGGGTGCGGGGCGACCAGATCTTCGGGTTCCGCGACTGGGTCGGCGGCCGCTATTCAGTGTGGTCCTCGGTGGGCCTGTCCTGCGCCATCGCCCTGGGTCCGGACGTGTTTGAAGCGCTGCTGGCCGGCGGCGCGGCCATGGACGACCATTTCCGCCAGGCGCCGCTGTCGGCCAATGGGCCGGTGCTGCTGGCCCTGGCGCACATCTTCAATCGCAACGCCATGGATCGCCCGGTGCGCGCCGTGGTCCCCTACGCCCAGCGGCTGCGCCTGCTGCCCAACTTCCTCCAGCAGCTGGAGATGGAGTCCAACGGCAAGCGGGTGCGCGCCGATGGCCGGCCGGTGACCCAGGCCACGGCGACCACCGTGTTCGGCGACGCCGGCGCCAACGTCCAGCACGCCTTCTTCCAGCTGATGCACCAGGGCAGCGACATCATCCCCGCCGACATCCTGGCGGTGGCACAAAGCGCGGACGGCCACCCGGATTCCCAGACCAAGCTCCTGGCTAATGCGCTCGCCCAGGCCGAGGCCCTGATGGTCGGCCGCAGCGAGGCGGAGGTGCGGCGGTCCCTGGAAGCCGACGGCCTGGCGGCCGGCGAGATCGACATCCTGGCGCCCCAGAAAACCTTCCCCGGCGGCCGTCCCACCAGCTTCCTGCTGATGGAGGCCCTCACGCCGGAAGCCCTGGGCGCGCTCATCGCGCTCTATGAGCACAAGACCTTCGTCGAGGGCGTGCTCTGGGGCATCAACAGTTTCGACCAGTGGGGGGTGGAGCTGGGCAAGACCCTGGCCGGCCACATCCTGCGCGACCTGGAGGGCGAGGCGGCCGGCGCCCACGATCCCTCGACCTCGGCCCTGATCGCGCGGCTGCGGGGCGGCGCCTGAAGGCTGGCCTTGCGCCTGCGCCTCGGCTATAGGGCCGCCCATGACCTTCGCCCTGCGCCATCACGGCCATCACCACCATCCGATCTCCCGCGGGATCGGGCGGGGTTGCGCGGCCTGAGATCAGGACGACGACCACGGCTCGAGCCCCCGCAGCGGACGGGGCTCGCCGCTTTCATATCCCCGTCCGTCGCGCCCATGACCTTCGGAGCGACGTATGACCCCAAACGCCTTCCCAACTTCGCCAGAGCCCGCCGCGTGCTTGTCGCGTCCGGCTCCTTCATTTAAGCGCGCGCCATGACCGACGAGACCGCCCCCATCCGCCCGGAGGCGCGCAGCCCGCGCGGCTTCATGGACCGCCGCGCCCGCGACCTGGTGGCCGAGCGCCAGATCCTCACCGCCGTCTCGGCGGTCTATGAGCGCTATGGGTTCGAGGCCCTGGACACTGGCGCCTTCGAGTACGCCGATGCGCTGGGCAAGTTCCTGCCCGACGCCGACCGTCCCAATGAGGGCGTCTTCGCCCTGCAGGACGACGACGAACAGTGGATGGCCCTGCGCTACGACCTGACTGCGCCGCTGGCCAGGTTCGCCGCCCAAAACTCGGAGACCCTGCCCAAGCCGTTCCGGCGCTACGCCTTTGGCCCTGTGTGGCGCAACGAGAAGCCCGGCCCCGGCCGCTTCCGCGAATTCACCCAGTGCGACGCCGACACCGTGGGCTCGGCCCGGCCCGAGGCCGACGCCGAGATCATCGCCATGGCCGCCGAAGGCTTGGCGGCCGCCGGTCTGCCGGCCGATTCCGCGGTGATCCGCATCAACAATCGCAAGCTGCTCAATGGCCTGCTGGCCACGGCGGGTGTCAGCGACGAGCGCCAGAAGCTGGGCGTCCTGCGAGCGGTGGACAAGCTCGACCGCCTGGGTCCCGACGGGGTTCGCCTGCTGCTGGGCGAAGGCCGCAAGGATGAGTCCGGCGCCTTCACCAAGGGGGCCGGGCTGAATGCGGCCGCGGCCGAAGCCGTGCTCGCCTTCACCGCGGCCGGGGCCGGCGGCGGGGATAGGTCCAGCGTGCTCGGCCGCCTGGCCGATATCATCGGCGGCTCGGCCGAGGGCGACGCCGGGCTCGCCGAACTGGCCGCCATCGACGGGGCGCTGAAGAACCTTGGGGTCTCCGAGGCCCAGGCCGTCTTCGAGCCGGCCATCGTCCGGGGCCTGGAATACTATACCGGCGCGGTGTTCGAGGCCGAACTGCTGTTGGAGACCACCGACGAGAAGGGCCATCCGGTCCGCTTCGGCTCCATCGGCGGCGGCGGGCGCTATGACGACCTGGTGGCGCGGTTCACCGGCCAGGCCGTGCCGGCCACCGGTTTCTCCTTCGGCGTCTCCCGCCTGGCCTCGGCCCTGCGCGCAGCGGGCCGGGACATGGCCGCCGACGTCCGCGGGCCGGTGGTGGTCATCGCCTTCAACAATGACGACATGGCGCACTATTTCGCCGCCGCCGGAGAGCTGCGCGCCGCCGGGATCGCCGCGGAGGTCTATCTGGGATCCTCGGGCATGAAGGCCCAGATGAAATATGCCGACCGCCGCCTGGCGCCGGCCGCCGTCATCCTGGGCGGGGACAGATCGGAAGAGCACACGTCTGAACTCCAGTCACGTCGTAATATCGTATGCCGCCTTCCGCTTGAAAAAAAAAAAACCACTTCCTCCATTTTGCTCTCTCCCTTCTTTCCCCTCTACACATATCACCCCCTCCCACCTCTCCCCTCCCGTCCTCCC
>CALEOQ010000243.1 GCA_937910255.1 uncultured Caulobacteraceae bacterium
GGGCGCCGGCCGGGCGCTGGCAGGTGGCCGTCGCCGGGACGACCCGCTGGTCCATCCGCTTGATCTTCCGCCCGAGTCGCCGGCGCGGGCGGGCCACGTCGGCCGCAGCCGCGACGCTGGGCTGACGCCGCGCCGCGACGAACGCCTGGCCGGCCTCCGACCGGGCCCAGGCCTGCCGCACCTGCAGCACCGCCTCGTGGCGCCGAACCTCCCGCCGGGCCCGCGCCAGGGCGTTCAGCTCGGCATGTTTGGCCCAGATCATCCGCGCCGGATTGCGCACCCACTGCACCAGGTTCAGGCGCTTCTCGCGGGTCTTTTTGACCCGATGTTCGGTGTGCTGCACACGCGACCTGGCGCTCTTCAACGCGACCGCTGCTTCCGCCGTCAGCTCGCGCTCGGCCTGCCGTTCGGTCAGCACCTTGGGGGCGCGCAACGCGTCGCGCTCGCGCACCCATTGATCGCGCTGCGCCACCAGATCGTCGCGGACCTTGCCCGCGTCGGTCACCAGTTTCGGCACCGGTACCAGGATAATCGGCTCGCGCGCGGCGAGCTTGTCGATGGTCTCCTCCAGCGCCACATGCACCTCGCGGACCTTGCGGTTGCGGGCCCGCACATCGCGGTTCTGCTCGCCGCGTTCGGAGGCGATATTCTTGCGCTCCAGCGCCGTCGCCGCCGGTCCCATATGCACCGTCGGCGCGCGGTCCACGCCGCGCTCTGCCAAGCTCAAATGCGAGACCTGCGGCGCGTCCGGGCCCAGGTGCCGACGCAGGTGTTCGTTCTGGATTTTCGCCCACCCCGCGCGCCATTCGCGGACCTGCTCGGGCGTCCGCCAGCTGCGGTCCTTCAGACCGAAACCCTTCGGTCCGACGCGGCGCGTGGTCACCAGAATATGGGCGTGGAAATTGCGCTGGTCGCCCTCCTTCCCAGGCCTGTGCATGGCGATGTCGGCGATCATCCCCTTGGCCACCAAGCGCTCCTGGGCGAAGGCCCGCACGAGGTCGCGCCGCTGCTCGAAATCGAGCTCATGCGGCAAGGCCACCAGCAGCTCTCGGGCCGGCACCCCGTCGCGCCGGGTCTCCGCCGCCTCCGCCGCATTCCACAGCCGCTCGCGGTCCTGCAGCGCCGCCGGCGCCGTCTCGGGCGCCATGATCTCGGCGTGCTCGATGCCATCCTTGTTGGCGAAGTCGAACTCCATCGCCAGCCGCTCATCGATCAGCGCCGCGCCCGACCGATAGGCCGCTGCCGCCACTGCGGAGCGGCCAGCCGCTCTCTGGATGGTCTGCACCTGGCAGAGGAATGACGCCACGCTGCACTCTCTTCAGGCCGGCCAGGCCGGCGGATCGCTAAGGGCCCTGGCCCTTGGCTCAAACCCCAGGCCGTCGCCGGCCGCCGCGGGGTTTGAGGTGTCGGGCGGAGCCTGACCGCATCCTTCGGTGGGCGGAGCCCAACCGAGGGGTATATGCGCAATTGTCCACAAACTGCTCTGCCGACCACTATCGACCATCTCGCCGCATTTTGGTAGAGGCAGCCCATCACGTTCTTTTTTTCCACGGATGGTGCGTGTCATGGCGACCGTCGATAAGCGCCGACGCAATGCCCGCCGCTCCAAGTACCGGCCCCGCACCGACGCCCAGAAGCAGCGCCGCAAGGAGCTCTGGGCCGCCCGTGAAGCCGACCGCAAGGCCGGTCGCCGCCTGTCCGACGAAGAAGCCCTCACCCTACGCCTGGAGGAACTCGAGGCGGCGCTGCGGGATCAGGGCCACGTCGGCATCCACAACCGCCGACACGTCACGCCCCTTGATGAGATCGAGGATGACGTGCAGCGCTTCGCTGTCCTCAAGGCCCGGGTCGAACGCCTCGAAGCGCTCTGGGCCATCAATCAACGCAAACGCGAGACCCGCGGCAAGATCATCATCGGCGGCGCCCTTCTGGCCGAAGCCGCCGACTTCGAGGTCGAGGATCGCGACGCCCTGCTCGAGCGCCTCGTCGACATCCTCGACCGCCGCGTCGACCGCGTTCGCGACCGCCTTACCGTGCGCGAACTGCTCGGCAATGCGCCGCTCCCGTTGCGGCCCGGCGGCGATCTCGACGAGGACGCCGAGACCGCCCTGGCCGCCGCCGGCGAAGTCCTCCCCGACTTCGACGCCATGGCCCAAGCCGCGCTCGCCGAAGACGATGATGACAGCCTGAACCCTGGCGAAATCGACCCCGACTACGCCGACCTGGACGGCGTCTGGGAGGCTCCGTCCTAGCGCCAGCCGCGATCGCTTCCGCTGCCATCGCGAAGGATGAACATCGTGCGCGCCGGGTCGACCGCGATCGCCATTTCCGGCGCCGGAGATGCGGCCTCTTCGGGGGCCACGAGGGGCGCAGGGACAGCGGAGGGATCCGTCGTCGCGGGTAGCAGCGCCGAGCGTTCCGCAGCGCGGTTCTCGCCGACGAAAATGACCACCGGCGGAGCTGCCGCCGCCGAGCCCTGAGGCGCGGATCTGGCGGCGGCCCCTCCCCTCCCCGCCTCGGCATAGAAGGTGTGGTCGCCGATCATCGCCGAGGCCGGCGCGCCGCCGAAGTTGGTCAGCCCCGGCGACACCGTGCCGGCCGCTTCCCGAGCCGCCACGATCGAAGCGTTCTGGAAAAACCGCGCGCCATTCGTCAGGTCGGGCAACCGGCCCTCCAGCGCCAGGTTGAGGATGGTGTCGATCCGGGCCCGCTGAGCGTCCGTCACCGGCCGCAGGTTGCGCCAGGACCCGCCGGCCCGCATCACCGGCTCGAACTGGCCGCGGGCGTTGACCACCGCCTCGACCGTGCCGCCCCAGCGGCCGTCCTGAACGCGGTTGAGGATGGTGTAGACCACGCCGGCGAGGCCAGAGTCGCCCTGGTTGGCCGCCTCGGCGTAGGCGACCCGCGTGATGGCCTCGCGGGCCATCGGATCGGCCAGCTGCATCGATAGGCCGGCCGCGGACAGCGGCGCGCCCGGCGACGGCGCCAGGCGCGGCGGGGCGGCCGCAGCCGGCGGACAATTGACGCCGGCGGGAAGCGGCTGGGCGGTCGCGCCACGGGCCAGGAGGGCGCAGAGGCCCGCGAGGGCGGCTGGGTCCATCAGAGGGCTCCAGGGGCCTCGGGCGCGCGCCACAGCGGCCGGTAGACGCCAAGTACGTGCTGGGCGCTCACCGGGCCGTAGTAGCGGCTGTCGAAGCTGTTGGGGATGCGGTTGGAAAAGACGAAGAACTCGCCCGCGGCCAGACGGCGGCAGCCGCGCCATTGCGGCAGTCGCCGACCGCGCGGATCGACCGCGTAGATCGGCGCGAGGCGGCGGCCGTTCACGGCCAGGGTGGCGCCCTGGGTGCAGACGAGGTCCCCCTCGGCGGCGGCCACCTGTTTGAGGATCGGTACGTGCCGAAGATAGGCCATCCAGCCATCAGCGTAGGGGAAGGCGGCGGCCGGGGCGGGAAACGCGATCAGGCTGCCGACGCTCGGCGCCTGGCCGGTCCGTGCATAGAGCCCGAGCGGCTCGCTCTCGGACCGGTTCCATAACAGCATCGGGCCGAATGAGCTCGCCAGCAGGATGACTAGGGCGAGCGCGAGGCCGGCGCCAAGCAGGGGGCGAAGGGACGGCAAGGTGGCGCGCGAAAGGCTATTGGACATGCGGCGTTCTCGATCGGCCGGCTTCAACGCGCCCTCCCCCGCGCCGTCCGACACGGCCCTTTTTAGGAGAAATCGCACTTCAAGGCGAGGCCTTCCGCACGTCCCAGCCGAAGAGACCCGCCCGGCCGATGCCGGGCGGGTCGGGGGCCTTAGTCTTCGTCGCCGGCCTCGTTATGCTCGGGACGGTCGAGGGACTTCACTTCGTGCTGGGGCGTGGCCACCACCACCTTCGAGAAGAAGCGCTCCTGGCCGCTGTTGTCAGTGAACCGGTCGTGGCGGATCTCGCCCTCCACGAAGACCTTGGAGCCCTTCGGCAGGCCGCGGCTTTCCAGCCAGTTGACCGTGCCCTGGTTCCAGATCTCCACCGTGTGCCAGGTGGTGTAGTCCTTCCGCTCGCCGCCCTTCTTGGTGTAGCGGCTGGTGGCGATCCTCAGGCTGGCGACCTTCTTGCCGCCAGAGGTGGTGCGGATTTCCGCGTCGGCGCCGGTGAAGCCGATCAGTTGGACCTTGTTCAGCATCGTCTTTCTCCATCTGCCGTCGGGAAACGCCCCGGCGGCTCGCGGTCCCTGCCGCGATCACGCGACCTGCAAGGGCGGGCTGGAGGGGACGGACAAAGTCCGGCGGGGTGGGAAACCGGCCTGCAGCGCAGCGAAGGCCGGAGGCTCACGCCACGCCGCCTCGCCGGCGAGGTCGACTTTGGCCGGACCCGGCCCGCCCTAGGTTGACGTGATTGATCGCGCGGACCGACGACCCCGCCCGGGCCCGCCCCACAGGCTGGAGACGACGCTGACCGACCTACGCCGCCTCACTCGACGCCAAGCCCATCCGCAGCCCTCGCCGCGTGGGCGCCGCCGCCCCCGACGCCGGACGGCCCACCAGGGCGCCAGTGGGTCATCACCCGCGCCGCAAAGACCGATGGACCAGGCGCGCGACACGGCGACGACGCGGCCAGTCCGGGCTCAGAGACTTGTGCTGGGAGACCCTCGATCGCGGAGCAGGCGGTTTCGTAAAAGGCCGGTTCGGCGGCAGGGCGAGTTGGCGTCCCGCGCGTTGCTGCCGTCCCTCGCCACCGATGAGGTTGCGATCGCGACGCGACTTGGCGCTCCGCCGGCTTCTGGCTTCCGCGGCGGATGAGGCTTAAAGCCGCCGCCGGAGCTATCCGGACGCTGGGCGAGATTCCGCCCCTCCGAGCAGCGAAGGCATTCTAGGACTTATCATCTCGATTTTTGAAAAACGCCCGCTGCCGCCAGCAGCGGGATTTCTAGATTCTAAGAGTTCTGATTCAGTCCGTCATAATCATTGCAATAACAACGGGTTATGGCGATATCCCTGACCATTTGGGGGCGACTTCCTGACCGGATGGGGGGATTATCCTGTCCAGACGGGGGCTCAAACCTGACCTGACGGGGTCATCCTGACCGCTTGGGGGCGTCACTCGATGGACCTGTTGTATCCTGACTTGCGAATTGATTCGAGGTCAGGAATGCTGGCCTCGATGGAGCACGGAGTCGCCGGCTGGTCGATACGGCGCACATTGCGGATCTTGAGGACGGCGCCGATGAAACGCCGGGCCGCGCCATGCGCGTCGCGCACGCCCTGCAGGCGCGCGATGGCGACGAGTTCGCCAAGCCTGGCAATCTGGTCGAGGTCCGCTTCGTCAAGGGCCAGTCCCTCAGCCTGACGGCGGCGCGCCTATTGGCGCTGATGATCCTGACCGCGGGGGGCGACGCCTGGGAGCCCGTGGCGCACCGGATGCGCAAAGCCGACATCCGTCGCGGTCACAAGGGCAATGAGCGGATCTCCGACATGCTCGAGGAACTGCACCGCACCCTCTTCGCCGTAGACGACCTGTCCTGGCGCGGCCGCAAGGCCACCAAGCGCTTTTCCCTGATCCAGTCGTCGCGCGAGGAAGTCGACGAGGAGGGATCCGAGGCCGGCTGGATCGAATGGGAGTTCACCCCGGACGCGCGGCGACTGATCCGCGAGTCGGAGACCTACGCGGTGCTGAACCGCCAAGCCGTGCTCGGCTTTCGTTCCAGCTATGCGCTGCGGCTCTACGAGATGGGCGCGCTCCGCCTGTATCGGCGTCAGTCCGTCTGGCGCGGCGACATGACCGCTATCCGCGCGGCGTTCGGGATTGCGCCGGAGCTCTACAAGGACTTCGCCCAGCTCCGCCGCAAGGTGCTCGAAAAGGCGAAGGCCGAGATCGACCACCTCGCCCACTTCACCGTCGATTGGCGCGAGATCCGTCGCGGGCGCACGATTGTCGAGATCGAGTTCACGTTTCACCCCAAGAGCGTGCCGGCCCAGCTGTTGGCGGTGGACGATGACAACAGGCACGCTGCCGGGTCCGGCGCGCGCCGTGAGGATGTGGCCAAGCGCGTAGCGGCGCCCCCTGCCCTCCCCGCTCCGTCCAAACGACCCAAGGTGAACGATTCCGCCCAGCGGTTTCCAACCGGGACTTTGCAATACGGATCCGAGCCCTTCGGCGAGATCGCTCGCGTTCACGGTGGCGGCTGGGCCCGCGACCTGATCGCTGACGCCTATCGCGAGCAGATGGGCGCGCGCCTGTCGAACCTCACCGGCGCCAAGCTGGTGAAGTCCTGGACCGGGTTCTGCCAGGCGTTTGCCGCCCGGCGTGGCCGCCCCTGAGGGGCGGAATTGCACCGGTGCAATTCCGCTCCCGTGGGCTCCGCGAGATCACTCGGCGACAGGTCCTAGCCGACCTCGAGCCCGATCTCACCGTTTCCGAGGACGGCGCCGTTGTTCGCCCCAAATCCGGCGGAGAAACCTGGAAATTGCACCGGTGCAATTTCCAGGGCATGGGGGGTGTGGGGCCGGGCGGACCCAACGTCGCCGACGGGCAGGGGAGGGGAAGCCGCCCGCAATGCGCCGGCAAAGAGCCTTCCACCCCCCTCGCCCCCAGGCGGTCAGGATGGGCTCGGACTGAACCGGGCGGGCGTTCCGCGGCACCGCCGTGCACGCCAAACCCGTGCGGGGATGCGCCGGGGAAGGACGATCTCGCGGCGAGCGTCGGGCGCGCGAATTGCACGGGTGCAATTCCGGGCGCCCAGAGCCCCCGCGCGGGCAGGAAGGCCCCCAATCGGACAGGATAGATCTGGCCGAAAATCTGGAATCGGGATTTAGCTGGCGCTTAGAGCGTTAATACGCCCTTAACCATGCGCTTATAGCGTCCAGCCGGTGCCGCTTTCGCTTTTTGGACGGTTGGGGCCGGTTTTTCGAAACTGGCCGGGAGGCTATTAGGTCCCATGTCGAACATCGCCGAAGGCCCCGCCCCCTCTCTCGCCGGTCCTGTCTCGCAGCTGGCGCGCCGGGCCTCGGCCGTCGTCGAGAACCTGCGGGACAGCGCGCGCGCGGCGCGGTCTGGCGAGCGCCGCGAACCGATCTTCTCGATCAGCGAGGCGGCCGAGCTGGTGGGCCGCACACCGGCGGCGATCCGCGACGCTGAGAAGGACGGCCGACTGCCCGAGCCGCCGCGCACCGAGACCAACCGCCGGGTCGGCTACACCTTGGCCCAGGTCAACGACATGCGTGGGGTGTTCGGCACGCGGCCTTGGCGCAAGCCCGAGGACCCCTGCGCGGTCATCGCCGTCCAGAACTTTAAGGGTGGGGTCGGCAAGTCCACCCTGTCGGTCCACCTGGCCCAGTACATGGCCATCCAGGGCTACCGGGTAGCGTTGATCGACTGCGACAGTCAGGCCTCCAGCACTACTCTGTTCGGCTATGTGCCGGACCTCGACCTGACCGAGGACCAGACGCTCTATCCGTTCCTGCGCGAAGACGACATGCGCTCGCTCGACTACGCGCTGCTCGACACCCACTTCGATGGGTTGAAGCTCATCCCCGCCAACCTGCACCTGTTCCAATCGGAGTACGAACTCGCCGCGCGGATGGCGCGCGGGGGCGGACGGTTGCTCGACCGGCTGGCCCAGGGCATCGCTTCGATCGCCGACCAGTTCGACGTGGTTATCCTCGACCCGCCGCCGGCGCTGGGCGCGATCTCGCTGTCCGTGCTGCGGGCGGCGAACGCCCTGGTCATACCGGTGCCGCCGACGGTGATGGACTTCTCCTCGACCGCCGCCTTCCTCACCATGCTCGACGAGACGCTCAACACCCTGGCGTCGCGCGACATGGCGCCCGACCTCAACTTCGTGCGGATCGTCGCCTCCAAGGTCGACGAGAACAAGTCGATGCAGAAGGAGCTGCTCGCGCTGATGCGTCAGGTGTTCGGCTTGGCCATGATCCGGACGCCGATGAAGGACTCTGCTGAGATCGACAACGTCACGGCGCGCTTGATGACCGTCTACGAAATGAACAGTCCGATGACGAGCAAGTCGGTGCGCGACCGGTGCCTCACCTACTTGAACGGGGTCAACGAGGAGATCCTTCTCGACGTGCGCCAGACCTGGCCGAGCCATGTCGAGCGCCTGCGTAAGGAGGGCCATGCATGACCCGGAAAAATGGAAATTGCACCGGTGCAATTCGAGCAGAAAGGGCGCGCTCATGAGCTCCAAGAACCGTTCCTTCGCCGCCGGATTGATCGACGCTCTCGATGATGCGGCGCCTCAGCCCGAAGCCCCGACCCGCATGCCGGTCGGCATCCTGGCCAGCCGCGAGAACCGCATGGCCGAGCTGGCTTCCGGCGCGGTCGTGGGGCGTGCGATCGAGCAGGTCGATCCGGCTCGCTGCCGACTCTGGAGCGAGCACAATCGCGACTACGCCGCGCTGGACGAGACACGCTGCGCGGACCTGATCGAAAGCTTCAAGGCTCAGGGCCGTCAGGAGGTCCCGGCGATCGTCCGCCGGGTGCGCGGCGTGGCCGACATCGACTTTGAAGTCATCTGTGGCGCGCGCCGGCATTGGACCGTGACCTGGCTGCGCGCCCACAACTACACCGATTTCCGCTTTCTGGTGGAGGTCCGCGACCTCAACGACGAAGAGGCGTTCCGGATTTCCGACCTGGAGAACCGGGCGCGCGAAGACCTGAGCGACATCGAGCGGGCGCGCGACTATCTGAAGGCCCTGGACCGCCACTACGCCGGCCGCCAGAAGGACATGGCAGGTCGGCTCAATGTGTCGGAGGCTTGGCTCAGCCGCTATCTCGACCTCGCGCGGCTCCCCATCGATCTGGTGGCCGCGTTCGATGATCCCCATGAGCTAAAGATCAAGCACGTCACGCAGCTGAAGCCGCTGCTCAAGCCTGACGAGCGCGCGGGGCGGGTGCTGGCCGAAGCGGGCGCAATCGCGCAACAGAAAGGGGAGGGGACCGCTCTGAAGCCGCAGGACGTCATTCGCCGCCTCGCGGCCGCAGCCGACGCCCCCAAGAAGTCAGGATCCACCAAGTCCTCCGGCAAGGGTTCCGCCGAGGTCGTTTCCTCGCCGACGGGCAAGCCGCTGTTCCGTGTCGACCCCAAGAACAAGAAGGAGGTCAATGTCACCCTCCTGCTCCAGGCAGGGGGAAGCCGAGCCGACGCCGAGCGAGCGTTCTCCGAGCTGCTCGCGCGGTTCTGGCTGCAGACCGCCGGGGACGCCAAGCCCGCCTAGTTCGCCTAACCCGGAGAAAGCGATAGAAAATATATACCTTTCTGCCATTTCGCCGAACTGGCGGCGCCGTGGCGAGACGTCCGCGCGGTCGCCTCCTTCAGCGAGCCTAAAGCATAACTGCGCAGACCTGCACAATGCTGCGCAGATATGGACATTTCTTTGGATCGGAGCCATATTGAGGGTCATGGAGACCCGAAGGGCCACGAACCCCGCGCGCAAACAGCCTGATAGCCGCGCTCCGGCTCGCGCTTCGTCCGTGAAGATTGTGGGACGGGCGGCCGCCGCGCTCAGCGCCACGGCGGCGAAGCTGTCGGCCGATCAGCAGCGACTGGTGGTGCGATACCAAGCCAGGCTGCCAGACGTCATGGCCAAAGTGCTCGCACAACTCGATGCGCCGGCGACCGCCAAGCGAATGGAGCTCACGCCGCAAGGCCCCGTTGAGGTCAGTCAAGGCGCCGGGATTAGCGACCTCCTGAGTGCGGAGGAGGGCGCGAAGCGTCTCCAGGCCTACGCGCTCGCCACGGGTGGCGATTGCAAGGCCTGGGCCGGGCCCACGGCAGGTCCGGTCGAGATCGAGCGCCAGCTGGGTGTTCCACGATCGACCTTGCACTTGTGGCAAGCCAAGGGCTTGGTGGTCCGGCTGATCGATGGCGTTCGAAAGCCTGTCTTTCCCCTTGAGCAGTTCGTCGAGTCGAAGCCAGTGGCCGGTATCGCCGACGTGCTCGAAGTGATCGGGGAGCCGAACACGACTTGGATGTGGCTGAAGGAACCCCATCCTCTATTGGACGGCGCGCCGCCGCTGGCGCGATTGAAGCGCGGCGCGCTCGCCGAGGTGATGAACGCGGTGCGCGCGAACTTTGATCAGTGAGGCTTGATCCGACGACCCTTTCCGACCTGGCCATAGGGCTCGCGCCGACGGCCTATGTGCGGGTGACGCGGATGGTGCATGCCTCGACGCCGCGGGGTTCGCCGCCCCGGACGAGCCCAGCCTCATCACCACACCTGACGCCGCGGCGCGGCGCCGTTGGGCGCCGCGCCCCTGGCTTAGTGCCGAGTGGTCTGCCCTTTGTGCAGCAGGGCATGGAAGTGAGCGATGGCGGCCGCCTCCAGCTCGAAAGCCGTGGCCGTGCGTTCTTCGTGGCGGTCGAGTTCCTCGGCGATCGCCAGGACGTCCCAGCACTCGGCGACCACATACCAGCTGCCTGTGTCGTAGAAGTCGTGGGCATGTTGGAAAACCGCTTGCGCCATCGCCATCGTCGTCATCGTCGTCATCGTCGTCTCCCGCTCTGCTGCCGGATCGGCGGGCTCGTTCCCGCGATCTCGCGCCCGGCAAGGGTGGGGAAAGGGTGGGGGCCAAGGTCGGCGCCGATGGAAACCGGCCTGCAGCGCAGCGAAGGCCGTGAGGGTCCGTCGGCGACGCCTCGCCAGCAGCGAGGTCGCCTTGGCTCATGACCGGCCCGCCCTAGGTGTAGCGGCGCGCAATAGTGAACGGCTCGACGCGAGATACAAGGCGTGTTTCGACGCATATTAGCTGAGACGTCTGTGCCTACTCGGCGCACATTGTGTGAGACTGAAACCACAATGGTTGAGACCGACGCGCGCTATTTGAGACCGACGCACGGTCGATGAGACGCTTCAGAGCGGCAGGCCCGCGGCGCGCATCTCCTCCATCAACTCCGTCGAGCGGGCGGGATCGAGCCCGCCGCGGAACAACTGCCGGATCTCTGCCGGCTTGGCGTCGAACAATTCCGCGAGAGACTTGAGATCGTAGCCGTGCCGCGTCAACTGCGGCTCTAGATCGTCGGCGCGGCGCGACAAGACGGTCTCGACGATCGCCTTGTCGATCGGCTTCACGCCAGCCTCGAAACCGGCCTCGAACACCCGCACCAGCGAACTGCTGAGCTGCAACGGCGTCTTCAGACGCACCGCAAGCAAAGTGGCGGCTTCCTCTGTGATGACGTCTTCAGGTTGGGCGTCGGAGTGGAGGGAACTCTTGAGGGTCCAGTCGAGAAAGTCACGCTGCCGTTCGCGCAACCCTCCGAACTCGAAAACAGTCGTCCGGTCGCCGACCTCTTCCATGCTGGGCCGCCGCAGGTCATTTTTGAGCTTGGGGTGGCCGACCAGAACGACGGAGAGTTGTCCGCCGCCTTCCACGACGAGTTCGATGAGACGTTTGAGCGCGGTCAGCGTCTTGGGGTGCAAGGCGTGGGCGTCGTCGATGAATAGGGCCACTGGCTTCTTGGCCTTGCGAAACAGTTCCTGAAGGTCGCGCTCACGTCGTTCACTCTGGCGGGAAATGACGACGGCCTTGTCCGACGACAGATCGTAGAACAGTGCGGAGATCAGCAGGGGAACCGTGATCTTCACCTTGTCCACCGTCAGGGACCTGGAGACGATGACCCGCCCTTCACGCTCAAGTTCGGTCCGAAGCTGACGCGATAGCACCGTCTTGCCGGACCCGATGACGGCGGTGAGCGCGATCAGCCGACCGCGCATGATCGCTGTGCGCAGGTCGCGCGAGATCTGAGCGTGGTGATCAGTCTCGAAGAATTCGACATCGACCGGCGATCGTTCGAGGCCGTAATATTCCATCACTTCGGTCAGCATCCGTAGAGCCCTCCTCGGCGCCCTTGGGGAAATCGCTCGCGTATCGCCGCCAAAATCTCCGGCCTAGCCAGCGTCCGGCGAAGCAGGTCATCGACAAAGCGGCGGTCGTCATCGGACAGCTTGGCCAGCGGGAAGCGCACTTCGTCAGCGATGGCCCGCCGGGCCGCCAGAACGCTCGGAAAGGCCAACTCGTGGAAGGGGTCGGGGTCGCGGAACGGTCTGGATGGAAGCGCGGCCGAATCCTGTTGAACGCCGATCATCACCACATCGTCTTCGCCGCTCAGCGCCGAACGCGGGAGCTTGAGCTGCGCCGCCAGCTCTCCGACCTTGTCGGCGCGAACCTCGCGACGACCCTTGCGATGTTTTCGATAGCGATGAAGGGGGATCGGGCCACCGACCGGGGTGTAGGGTCCGAAGCGCTCCTCGCCCTGTTCGACGAATAGCTCCTGATCGAAGAGGCCCCACCAGACGACAACGGTCTCGCCCGCCAGGTCAGGATCGACCTCATAGGTGACGCCGGCCACCGTGATCCGGCAGTCGATGCCGACCGCGCGTCGTTCGGGTTCACGGGCGAAGGTGCAAAACCGCTCCCAAGCGCACATCTGGCGCACGCCATCGGGCGGCAGATTGCCGAGCCAGTCATGAAGGCGGCTGTGCGGCTCGGATCGATGATCGCCGCTGTTGTAGGTGGCGATATAGCGGGCGAGCCAGCGGTTGGCCTCTTCCTCGGTTTCGGGCTGATGGAAGTGATAAAGCGTTTCGTGGGCGTCCTTCACGGTCCTGAACGGCCGCTCGACCTTGCCCTTGGCCCGGGCTGTGGTCCGCCGGCCATCGCTACCGGCTGGCATGTGGATTATCGCCTCGATGTTGAGGCTCTCCATCACGCGCTGAAACACCCCGGATTTCGCGACCGGGCCATTGTCGAGATAGAGCGTCGTGGGGACGCCCTGGAATGGATTGGCCTCGTCCGGCTTGGCCGACATGGCGTTGAACAAGAAACGCAGCGCCGATTCAGCGTCCTCGCCATAGACACAACGATATTCCTGATAGGCGACGCCGGAGCGGTCATCGACCACGCTGAACAACATCAGCGTCGGCGCGCCGTTCCGATCAGGATCGATCCAGGGCGGGACGGCGAGTTGCTTCAGCTCCGAAGGGCTCATGTCGAAATGCCACAACGCGTTCGACTGCTCGGCTTGAAACCGCACTGCTGGCGGCGGCCGGGTCATCCGCTCGTTGTCGTAGCCGAGGCGACGCATGTGACGGTTGATGGTCGAAGCGGTCAGCTTGCCAGGTGGAAGCTTCTGCAGGCCGTCCGGGGTCTCGACCCCATGCTTCTCTAGTAATTCGAGAATGCGGACCGTTGAGAGATGTCGCCCTTTTCGGTTGGTGGTTCGCACCTTCATCGCCGCGATGATCTCGCACCAACCTTCGACTTCGGCGCCCGACAAGACCCGCGGCCGGCCACGGTCGGCGCGATGTGCATGGCGGGGATGGCCGCCCCCACGGAGCAGACGATACAGCGTAGCCCGGCTGACGCCGTAGAGCGTGCCGGTGGAGAGCAAGAGTTGCTGACGATCAGGGTGTTTGGCCGGCAAGGCGGCCAGACGCCGACGGAGCATCACCAGCGCCTCAACGGGGACGCTGGTGCTCGGCGCCATCAGCCAGCCACTTGAAGCTGGCGCGGCCGAACTGCCGCTGGCGCATCGAGTAGGGCCTGGCCCGCCGCCTTGGGCGTTCCATCGCCGTTGACGTAAACATAGAGGGTCGTGGTGGTCAGACCCAGGCGGCGGGCCACCTCCGTGGCTTTGGCCTCGCGGTCAGCCATCGCCGCCATGGCCATCATCAACGTCGCCCGGTCCATCTTGCGAGGTCGGCCGCCCATACGTCCCCTGGCCCGCGCTGCGGCCAGGCCTGCGTTGGTCCGTTCTGAGATCAGCTCGCGCTCAAACTCGGCGAAGGCCGCAAAGATGCCGAACGCCAAGCGGCCGTTGGCCGTCGTCGTATCGATCTGCGCGCCAGCTCCGGCGATGACCTTCAGGCCCACCCCGCGCGTCCGCAACTCATCGACAGTGTTGACCAGGTGGCGGAGATCTCGGCCGAGCCGGTCGAGTTTCCAGAGCACCAAGGTATTGCCAGGCTGGAGCGCCTTGAGGCAGGCCGCCAATCCCGGCCGATCATCACGCCGGCCGGAGGCCAAATCCTCATAGATGCGGTCAGGTTCGACGCCGGCTGCGGCCATGGCGTCACGCTGCGGCGCCAACGTCTGGCTCCCGTCGGCTTTGGACACGCGAACGTAACCCACCAGCACCCGGCCGCTCCGTCAGAAAAGACAGATCGGAGGGTGCAAGCTTGCGATCATTTCCGCAACGGGTTTTCTGGTGGCGCAGGATCACTCCTGGGCCAATTGCGGCGACCGTCAGGAAACCGGCCGTTTTCCTGGGGGGTGACGCGGGCGAGCCCATTGGCGTGATTAGCGTCTCAATGACGTCTCTGGTTTCGCGCGGCGCTGAAAGGCCAGGGCAATTGTTGCTGCGATTTCGTTGAGCTGCGCGAGGAACTGTTCGCCTGGAACTCCATGGTCCTGCACGAGGTGCATTTCGAAGGCTCGGCGAACGTGGCGCGCCGGTCGCACCGCTCGCGAGCGCCATCGAACGTGACTTCGGAAGCCACGATAGCTGGGCGGCGGAGTTCGCCGGCATGGGCAAGGCGCTCGGCGGCGGTTCCGGCTGGGTTCTGCTGGCCTGGAGCGAGCGCGACCAGCGGCTTGTCCATCAGTGGGCCTCCGACCACACCCAAATCGCCGATGGCCGGCCGCTGCTTGCTTTGGACATGTACGAGCACGCCTATCACATGGACTACGGGGAGCTCACGTCGACGCCTACATGAAGGCGTTCTCCTGGGGAGGCGACAA
This sequence comes from uncultured Caulobacteraceae bacterium, assembly GCA_937910255.1. Lineage (GTDB taxonomy): Bacteria > Pseudomonadota > Alphaproteobacteria > Caulobacterales > Caulobacteraceae > Phenylobacterium. The sequence continues at coordinate 14,732 of CALEOQ010000243.1, forward strand.
CGCGCGCTTCGCCCGCGCCGTCGCCTGATACGCATCGATGTCGAATCGTGAGCGGCTGTGGCCCTGACGGGCTGCGCGGCGCCAATTGGACGAGCAGGCCCTTCCAATCGCGCTTGCAATGCGGTAGCTATCGCCCACCGGGCCATCGCGGATCGCCCGGTTAGACGGCCCGGTCGTCCAAGATCCGCTCCTTGGAGCGTGCGCGTAAGGCGCGCGCAGGGGAGCGTGTGCCTTGGATTTCGGTTTGTGCGTCGAGCCCGCGTGGGCTTCTTTTTTCCTAGCAAGCGAACGTCACCGCGAAAGTCGGGTCGGTCCGCCTTGCTTGGGCGATTTCGCGAGCCATCCTTCAGCGCGGCCACGCAATCGCGCGTGCGATCTGAGCCACAGCGGAGTGATGGCATGACCGCGTCTGCCGAACTCGATATGGCTGCCGAGCCGCAGCCGCCGGCGCTGAGCTATCCGCAGCTGTTCTTACGCTTCCTGCGATTCGGGCTGATGGCCTGGGGCGGGCCGGTGGCCCAGATCGCGATGCTACGGAAGGAACTGGTCGAGGAGGAACGCTGGATTTCCAGCGCGCGCTTCAATCGCCTGCTCGCTGTCATGCAGGTTCTCCCTGGGCCAGAGGCCCATGAGCTCTGTGTTCACCTTGGCATGCGCGCCAAGGGCCGGCTCGGAGGCATGCTCGCGGGGCTGGCGTTCATGCTTCCCGGCTTCCTGCTGATGTTCGCCTTGTCCTGGCTCTACTTCGCGATGGACATCCAGTCGTCTGCGCTCGGCGCCGCCTTCCTCGGCGTGCAGGTGGGCGTCGTCGCCATGATCGTGCGAGCGGTGCACCGGATCGGCGAACATGTGCTGAACGACCGGTGGCTCTGGGGCCTGGCCCTCGGCGTCGGGTTGGCATCGCTCCTAGGCGCGAGCTTTTGGGTCGTGCTGCCCATCGCCGGGGTGGTCTATGCGCTTGCTGCATCGGGTCGGCAATCTCTGGCGCTCGTGTGCGCGTTCATCGGGGTCGCCCTAGCGACCGCCGTCATCTGGTGGTCGCCGGGCGTTCAACCGGGCGATGTGCAAGCCGTCGGCGCATCGGCTGGTCCGGTGGCTCTCTTCCTCTCCGGTCTCAAAGCCGGGTTGCTGACGTTCGGCGGAGCGTACACGGCCATCCCGTTTCTCCGGAACGACGCGGTGGGGCGGGGTTGGATGACCGACGGTCAGTTCCTCGACGGTCTGGCGCTCTCGGGCATCCTGCCGGCGCCGTTGATCATCTTCTCCACCTTCGTGGGCTACGTCGGCGGCGGCCCGATTGGCGCCCTAGCCATGACCGCCGGGATTTTCCTGCCCGCCTTTGCGTTCTCGCTGATCCTCTACGATCGTCTGGAAGCCGTCCTGGAGGTCAAGCAGCTGCACGCGCTCCTGGAGGGCGTCGCTGCCGGCGTGGTGGGCCTGATCGCCGCAACGACGCTGCAGCTCGGGCAGGCGACGGCGGAACGGGTCCCGGTGCTCTGGCCAGCCCTGGTCATCTTTGCTGGCGCGCTTGCCATCCTTTATCTTTGGAAGAGCAAGCTCAACATCGTGGCCGTGATCTTCGCCGCCGGGGCGGCGGGCTGGTTCGCCTATGGGTGAGCAAAGCCCCCCCGCGGGGTCAGACGCCAGTCTGGACGCCCACGTCCCCATAGCCGGCCCAACAAGTTGTTGACTGTCGAAACCGTGTTGATGAGCCGCAGCGCACGGGCGCTGCGGCGAACGAGGAGAATATCTATGAAGCGAATTACGCTGACGCTGACGCTCGTCGCCGGCGCCTTTTTTGGCCAAGCCGCGAGCGCGGCCCCTGACTGGGCCGCCGTGGGCCGCGCACTGGGCAAAGAGGGCGCTGTGCAGCCCGGCGGAGTCTATCGAGTCGGGATGCCGCGGACCGATCTCAAGGTGACCCTGGACGGGGTGCCGATCAGGCCTGCGCTGGCGCTCGGATCCTGGCTTGCGTTCCAGGACATGGGCGACCACGCCATGGTCATGGGCGACCTGGTTCTCACGCACGAGGAGGTGAACCCGGTCATGAAGGTTCTCGTCGAAAACGGCCTCGAAGTGACCGCGCTCCACAACCACCTTCTGCGGTCCTCGCCGGCCACGATGTACATGCACGTAGGTGGTCACGGAGATCCGGTGAAGCTTGCCGCGGCGCTGCAGAAGGCGATCACGCAAAGCAAGACCCCGATGGGGGCGGCATCCACGGTCGCGCCCGCTACGCCCGCTCCCGCGATCGACACGGCCGGCCTTGACCGCACGCTGGGCTACAAGGGCAAGGCCACGGGCGGCATCTACCAGTTCAGTGTTCCGCGCGCGGAGCCGGTTCGGGAAGCCGGCGCTGTGGTGCCCGAAGCCATGGGCTCGGCCACGGTCATCAACTTCCAGCCCACCGGCGGCGGCAAGGCCGCCATCACCGGTGACTTCGTCCTGACGTCCGACGAAGTGAACCCGGTGATCCGGGCGCTTCGGGCGAACGGCATAGAGGTCACCGCGCTCCACAACCACATGCTGGACGACGAGCCGCGACTGTTCTTCATGCATTTCTGGGCGAACGACGACGCGCTGATGCTCGGGCGCGGGCTTCGGTCGGCGCTGGATCACGTCAAGGCCGCCAAGCCATGAGGACCTGGGCCGGCATGGCGGCGACGGCGGTCTTGGCCGCCGCGCTCTCCAGCGGAGTGACTTGGGCCGTGGCGGGCAAGGATCGTGAGCCGACAGCGTTGCAGGGGGTAGGCCCGAACGGGCCACCGCTCACCATGACTGTGGCGGGGCTCCAGGCCGTTTGCGAGGTCAATGGCTCAGACCCTCGGAGCTGGTGCGCCGGCTACCTCATGGCCGCCGCCGACACGCTGCAGGCTTTCGGCGCAGGAGGGCACAAGGCCGGGACCTGTGCTGTCTCCTACCGGGTGGAGGATCTGGCGCCCCTCTACACGGGATGGGCGCGCCGATCCCCGCAGGCTGCGGATCTGCCGATGCTCGCCGGGGTCAGTCTGGCATTCCGCGAAGCCTGGCCCTGCCCCTAAGGCTTCACGGGGACACTCGGACAAGGCGCTAGGTCTCTTGCAAAGGCGCTCGCCCCGGCGTTTACGTGCGTTTCGAGGTGATACTCGTTCCGACCGATCCAGTTCAGATATCCGGCGCGCAGCGGTCGTCGGATTGCGGAGGATCGTCGCACACGCCATGGCGATCACCCGCAATGCCTCCCGCTCTGAGACGCGTCTCACCGACCGTGGGTCGGTCTCAAATAGTGCGCGTCGGTCTCAATCATTGTGATCTCAGTCTCACACAATGTGCGCCCCGGAGCGGCGAACGTCTCAGCTAATGTGCGTCGAAAGGCGTCATGAATCTCGCGTCGAGCCGTTCACTATTGCGCGTCCCTACAGCTACGGCCGTGCGCCGAAGTTTCCCGCCTATAATCTTCAGAGCGTGGTCGACGTCGACAGCGGCCTGATCATTCATCACGACGTCGCCAACGAGGCGAACGACAGCCAGCTTCTGCACCCGATGTCCTTGGGGACCATGCAGGTCCTGCAGGTCGACCGGCTCAGCGTGCTGGCCGACGGCGGCTACTCCAACGCCCAGGCGATCGCCGACTGCGAACGCGACAATGTCGAGGTGGCGGCCCCGATCAAGCGCGGCGCGATGAACACCGAGCACTTCCGGCCGGTGCAGTTTGTCTATGACGAGGCCTCGGATACGTTGCGCTGCCCAGCCGGCGAGACGCTCCGACCTTCCGGCAAGCACACCCGCAACCGAGCCATCCGCTATCGGACCACGGCCTGCAAAACCTGTCGGCTGAAGGCGCAATGTACGCCCGGCGCTCAGCGGACCATCCACCGACTTCAAGACCAGGGCGCACTCGATCGCATGGAGGCCAGGATCTACGCCGATCCAAGCCTGATGGTGACGCGCCGGTGTACGGTCGAGCACCCCTTCGGAACGATCAAGCGAATGTCCAACGGCGGGCGGTTCCTGACGCGCGGATTAAGGCGCGTGAAGGCCGAAGCAGCCCTCTCGATCCTCGCCTACAACATCCTCCACGCCGTCAACGCCTTTGGAGCGCACCGACTGGCTCCGCCGGGGTGACCGAAGCCGCGCGCTTCGGCGGCGGCAGGATCGGCGACTGCCTAATCGGCGAGTTTTGGCACAGCCTGCCCCGCAACGCCCCCCGGAAGATGCTGTCTGAGCCTATCGGGTATTAGGAACCGCGCGTCATCGCGATCGGCTGACTCCTGCTGGAACCATCCTTCCAGCAGGTAAACATCATTACTCTCTCGCGCAAAAAACATAATGATGTATTCTCACGCGCGGTGGTCATTTCCAGGAGGTTCTCGTGAACCGCATCACCCTTGTCGGGAACGTCGGCAGCGACGCCGAAATTCGGACCACGAGCGCCGGCGCGAGGGTCGTGTCGTTCTCCGTGGCGACCAATGACGGCTACCGCAACAGCGCCGGAGAGTGGGTCGACGATCCCACCTGGCATCGTGTGGTCGCCTTCTCCGAAGGGCTCGTCGAGATGCTGGAGCGGAACGCCAAGAAGGGGCGCACCGTCGCCTTGAGCGGGCGGATGACCTACCGCAAATGGCGCAAGGACGGCGAGAAGACCGATCGGACGCAGGCCGAGATCGTGCTCGACCGCAACGCCGAGATCGAGTTCCACAGCCCCCTCGCCGGCGAGGGCTGACAGGGTGGGCCGCGCGCTGATGGCGCTCGACCCGGACCCGCGCGCGAGGCGGTTGCGCGCCTCGTCCGCGAGATCGACGAGGCGGCCGAGGACCGGCGCGCCGATGACACGAGTCCAGGCCGCCGCCGCCCGGGCGCGCGATCTGCTGGCTAACGCCGCGTCGATGTGGACCGCCTTGACCCCCCTCCCCCTGCCCGCTCAAGCTGCACGCATCACGGAGATTGACGATGGCTGAGCCGGTGACCGTTCCGCTGACTCTGAGCGCCGAGGAAGCCGAGGCGTTGGCGCAGTTCGTGAAGCGCGCCGATCGGGACACCGCGCGGCGGCACGCCGGCGACGCGCGTGAGGCGGATCTGATCTATGAGGCCTGGATCAGCCTTCGCACCGGCCTGGCCGAGGCGGGGTTCGCGCCGCGATGACGATCGCTCTGTGGCCCGCTACAACGCGTCACGCGCCGTGCCAGGCGGTGACGATGGTCACTAGGTCCTGAGTGGCCCCGCGCTGAGGATCCGGCTTGTGGCGGGATGTTCGCCCGCTCAAGGGGTTTGAGACAGGGCCGCGACGAAACGCTTCAATCCTTGACGCTGGAGCACCTCCAGATAGGCCAGCCTGGAGACCTGAGACAGGTTCAGGTTTCGTCGGGCGTTCTCGACGGCGGCCGCGACAACGGTCGGGCTGCCTTCGTAGAGGTCGGTGAGGAAGGCGTCGGGCGTGGCCTTGCGAAGCCCGTGCGGGCGCAGCTCCGCGGCCGGGAAGTCGCGGACATTCCAGGTGACGATGAGGGCGGCGCCGGCCTCTGCGGCTGCGGCGACGACATGGCGGTCGCCAGGGTCCGGCAAGGTGATCGTGGCGATCCGCGCCTCGTAGCCTGCCACCCGCGCCTGGGGCAGGACTTGATCCATCAGGTTGCGCGTGGCCTCCAGCCGGGCGCGCGTCAGCGTGGGCGCCTTCACCAGGAGGTTGCGGATCCATTCGTCATGGATTTCGTCAGTCCAGCGCGCGTCCACGAGCCGATCGACGGCGAACTGAACCAGCAGGTTACGGAGCTGGAAGGGATAGAGGACGCAGGCGTCATAGACCGCGATCGGCGGGCTAGATCCCATAGGCTTTGGCCAACGCGTCGGTATCTTCCGCCAGCGCCTTCAGCGCGGCCTGCTGCGGATCGAGCTTCGCCTTCAGCGCCAGCACGTCGGTCAGCCGGGCGCGACGATGCTTGCCCACATAGCGGAACGGCAGGTCGCCGATCTCCATGCGATGCACGACCAGCGGTCGCGAAATCCCGAGCATCGTCGCCGCTTCGTTCGGCGTGACCTCGGCGTCCTCAGACAGCACGGCCACACGCTCGCCTCGAGAGAGCGAGACCAGCATCGCCTCGATCAGCGCGACGGCGGCTTGCGGCACTGTCACGGTCCGATCGTCGCCCTGCTTGGTGCGGACATGCATCTCCACCACGTCAGCGTCCGCCAGGCGCGGGAGCTGTTTGACCTTTCCGCGATCCTGGCCCGAGAGCGAGATGAAATGCAGGGCATGAGCTGTCATGGCGAAATCTCCGATCCAGAAGATAAGTCATAGGCGTTCTAACTGCAATAACTGAAACCCTGCTCGCGCGCGATTCCGTCGGTTCGGCACTTCGTTATTGCCCGGCCGGTCGGCCGCCCTGTCCGGGTTGGGTGTGGGCGGCGCTGTGCGTTAAAAGGTTGGAGGGAGGGTCTCGGGGGCTGCAACCGCCAAGGGAGCCGAGCGATGAGCCTGCGAACGATCGTCCAGACCTTGGGCGGCGACCTCTACGACCAGGGCCGTAGAGCCAACATCCCTGCCCCCGGCCACAGCGCCGAGGACCGGTCCGTCTCCCTGCTGCTCGAGGACGACCGGGTGGTGGTCCACACCTTCGGCGATGGCGACTGGAGGGCGGTGCTGGATTTTCTGCGCGATCAGCGGCTCATCGACGCCGCCAACGCGCCCCTCGACGGTCCCGGCCGGCCCGTGGGCGCCCGTCCGGCCCGCCCAGTCGTCTCCCGCCTGGAACGGCGCGACGCCGCCATGCGGCTTTGGGAGGGGGGCCGGGCTGTCGTGGGGACACTCTCGGCGCGGCATTGCCGCCTGCGCGGCGTCGAGCGGCCGCTGCCGGGCCCGGAGGTCCTGCGGCACAACACCGAGGCCGCCGTCTCGGCCTATCGCAGACAGGGCTACACGCGGCCGGCGCTCCTGGCGGCCATCCACGACGTCGATGGGATCTTCACCGCCGTCGAGGTGACCTACCTGGCGGCCAATAGCGCACGCGCGAGCGACCTGCGCCTGCCGCGCAAGACCGTGGGCCCGGCGCCGGGTGGCTGCGCCGTGCAGCTGGATCCTGCCGCGCCGGAGATGCTGGTGGGCGAAGGCGTGTTCACCACGCTCTCCGCGACCGAACGGTTTGATCTGCCCGGCTGGGCCCTGCTGTCGACCCGCAATCTTCGAGTCTGGTCGCCGCCGGAGGGGGTCCGCTCGGTGCTGATCGCCGCTGACCGGGGCAAGGACGGCGAGGCGTCGGCCGCCCGCCTTCAGGCCCGGCTGTCCGCGGGCGGGGTGGCCGCCTCAATCGCCCTGCCGCCGGCGCCGTTCGGGGATTGGAACGAGTGGTCCGACGATGTGCGGCGGCAGGCACGGCGCCAAAGGAGGGGGGAGGAAGGGACCGGGCGGGTGCGCCCAGGGGCAGGATGACCCTCGCCCAGGCGCTGGAGCCTGATCCCAATGACCGACGTCACTTCTGAAGTTCCCGAATCCGCCGCGGCGCCCGCGTCCATGGCCCGCGTTCAGGTCCGCTTGGGCGATCTTGGGCTGGCGAAGGAGAACCTCCGCTACGCCGAGCCCGCCGACGAGGGCGTGCCGCAGCTCGCCGACACCATCCTCGCCGCCGGCGTGGTGATCGCCCCGATCGTCCGGGCCGGGCGCAAGAGCGAGGAGCCTTTCGTCGCCCTCGACGGCCGGCGTCGCCGTTTGGCGCTGCTGGTGCTGAAGGACCGCGGCGACATCGACGACGACTATCTGGTGGATTGCCAGCTCGCCGAGACCAAGGCCCAGCAGGCGGCGGCGATCGTGCTGCCCAATACCGAGCACGCCCCGGTCCACGTGGCCGACGTGATCGTGGCCATCGGTCGGCTGCGCAAGGCTAAGATGGACACCGCCGCCATCGCCAAGGCGCTGGGCTATGCCGAACTCGAGATCAAGCGGCTCGAGGCCCTGGCGGCGGTCCACCCGTCGGTGCTGAGCGCGCTGCGCAAGGGCAAGCTGACCCTCAAGCAGGTGCGCCTGTTCGCGCGCCTGCCGGACAAGAAGCAGCAGGCCGAGATCGCCCAGACCGCGCTCGACGGCTACTTCCAGGACTATCAGATCCGCGCCGTGGTCGAAGGCGGCCGCGCCACGGCCGATGATCCGCGCTTCATCCTCGTGGGGATGGCCCGCTACCTGGCCGCCGGCGGCCGAGTGAGCTCGGACCTGTTCGGCGAGCTGCCGGACGCCGTGCTCGATCCGGAGATCCTGCAGACGGCTTGGCGCGACCGGGTGCAGCCGATGATCGACCACCTGAAGGCCGAAGGCTTGGCGGTCTATCTGGGCGAGGACGGCGCCTTCGGCGCGCCGGACGGCTTCTCCCGCCTGCCCTACGTCTACCGCCCGGACCTGACGGAGGCCCAGGTCAAGGCGCTGGATGACGCCCGCTACCGCGTCACCCAGCTCTCGTCCGCCCTGCAGGACGTCGATCCGGAGGGTGAGGAGACAACGGCGGTGTTCGGGCCCTTGGTCTCGGCCATGGCCGCCGTGGCGGGCGCGCCGCTCAGCCGCGACAAGATTGGCGCGGTGATGTTGTCGCCGGCGGCCAGCGATTACGGCTGGGGCGCGACCTTCTACGCGGTCCCGCTGCCGGCCGATGAGCTGCTGGACGAGATCGAGGGGGAGACCGACGAGGACGATGACGAAGACGGTGTCGAGGTTGGCGGCCGTTACGGCCGCAGCTCGGCCGACGTCGAGGTCCCCAAGGCTGATGTCGAGGTGGAGGGCTCCAGCCACGTCTTCCATGAGACTCGCACCGACGTCGCGACCCGCGGCCTGATCCGCGACCTGGCCGACGATCCCGGCGCGGCGCTGACGGTGCTGGTGGCGCAGCTGTTCAAGCAGCTGGCCCTGCACTCGGCCGGCAGTCTCGACGCCGCGGCGCTGCAGATCTCCGGCGCGCGCTACAGCCGGGGATCGACGCCGCCCATTCCGGCGCTCGATGGCGAGGTGCGCGACCGGCTCGATGCCCGGCGGGCGGCTTACAAGGCCTCCGGGCTGCGACCGATCACCTGGGTGGAGACCTTGGCCCACGGCGACAAGATGGCGCTGCTGGCCGAGCTCACGGCCGTCTCGCTGAACCTGCGCGAGGCCCGCACCTCGCTGATCCGCCACGCCGCCCGCGCCGAGGCGGCCGAGATCGCCGCCCTCTGCGGCGCCGACATCTCGGCTCACTGGACGCCGGACGCTGCCTATCTGGCGGTCCACTCCAAGAAGCAGCTGCTGGCGCTGCTCGCGGAGCTGGGCGTCGAGGACGACCGGGCCAAGACCTTAAAGAAAGACGACCTGGTGGCCTTCGTCGTCGAATGCGCGGCCGAACGTCAGTGGGCGCCGGCGGCTCTAGCCTGGGATCGCAGCGTCGAGGTCGAGGCCGAGACCGATGAGGTTGGCGACGGCGAAGCCGCCGAACCCACAGCGGTGGACGGGGTGGAGGTTTCGATCGCCGCCTAGTCCGCCCGCCTCGATGCATACGGCGATAGCCCGGCCCCGGCCGGGCTATCGTTCTGTTGCGTAGCCCGGGCGCCTAATGGAGAGCGCGGCTGACCTGCGCCGCGATCGCCGCCCATCGGTCCAGAACCCCGCCCTGGGCGGCGTCGGTCTCGCCGGTGACCTGACCCAGGTTGGAGAGGTGGCGGCTGAACTCGCCCTTGGGCAACAGCCCGCGACCTTCCAGCAGCGAGCCGATCAGCGCGATGACGAGGCCGGTCGCCTCCATCAGATCACTGTCGTCTGTCTCGGCCATGGGGAACCTCCATCTGGGCGGGGAGCGTCCATAGTGGCCCAGCCGGGCCCAGACCGGCGATGCGTAAGTCTACGCCCTCGCGCGCGACGTCAGGTCCCGCCCGGGGCTCGCGCCGGCTGAAGGAGGAGAAGGAAGGGGGCCGGACGGGCGAGCCCGTCGGGTCTGGAGGGAGGAGCCCTCCGCGGCGGGTGATCTGGACCCCCCTGATGAACGCCCTGCTTCCCCTGTTCACCGCCGCCGGTGACGCCGCCGACCAGAAGGCCGCCAATCTGCTGGCCGCCGCCCGGGCGCTGACCCCCCACCTCAACCGCTCGCGGGCCCTGGACCGCAAGCTGGTCTCCGGGGTGATGACCACCACCTTCGGCGCTTCGGACGCCGAGGGCGCCTGGCTGTGGCGTGACGCCTATGACGCCATCGAGGCGGCCCTGGTCCTGCAGCTGCGCCGCCTGTCGCCGCAGATCAGCCGGCTTGAGGACGCGCCGGCCGACATCGTCGCCCTGCTGGCCAATCTCTCGGGCCTCAGCCTGACCCACACCCGCCGCTCCGAGGAGCAGGTGGCGCTGGACCAGTTCTCGACGCCGCCGGAGCTCGGGGCCCTGGCGGTGCTGGCCGCCCAGGTGCGCCCCGGCGACCTGGTGCTGGAGCCCTCGGCCGGCACCGGCCTCCTCGCCATCCTGGCGGAGGCCTGCGGCGGGGCCCTGACCCTCAATGAACGCGCGGTCGCCCGCGCCGCCCTGCTCGAGAGCCTCTTCCCCCTCGCGGCCCGGGGCCAGCACGACGCCGCCCACCTTCCCGACCTGCTTCCGAGCTCAGGGTCGTTCCACGTCGCCCTGCTCAACCCGCCGTTCCAGCAGCTGGAGGATCACCTCCATGCGGCGCTGGACAGCCTGGCCGACGGCGGCCGGATGGCGGCGATCGTGCCCGAGCGGCTGTTCGGCGACCCGGCGGCGATGCGCGCCCTGGTCGCGCGCGGCCGAATGGCCCTGCGCCTGCGCTTCCCCGCCCGGGCCCACGCCACGCACGGGACCTCGCTGGCGG
>CALEOQ010000244.1 GCA_937910255.1 uncultured Caulobacteraceae bacterium
GGGCAAGGTGGAAGGGGGGGGGGGGGGGGGGAGGGGGAGGTGGAGCGTGCGGCAGGAGGCGGACGCGGGCGCTGCGGAGGGGGGCTGGGGGGTCCAGGTGGACAAGCTGGGCGGGGTGCCGCGCGCGGTGGTGGCGCGCGCCGGGCGGGTGCTAGAGCGACTGGAGCGCGAGAAGGGGGCGCCGGCCCATCTGGAGGACCTGCCGCTGTTCGCCCTGGCGGTGGCCGAGCCCGATGCGCCAGGCCCCAGCGCGGTGGAGGAGGCCCTGCGCGGCCTCGACCTGGACGGCATGAGCCCGCGGGAGGCCATGGACGCGCTTTACAGGCTCAAAGGTCAGCTTTCGTAGCGCCCAATCTCCGTCACCCTTGGACGTGATCGGAGGGTCCATGCACACCTGCGCCGACGCGGTGTTCGTGGATGGTCGGGTCAAGCCCGACCATGACGGACAAAAACTGCAACCACAGGAGCCTTCCGGCCATGAGCGTCCGCACCTTGATGATCGATGTGGACGGGGTGGTGATCCGCCATCCGCAGGGCCTGCGCTGGGACCATACGATTGAGGCCGATCTGGGCGTCGACCCGGCGCGGCTCCAGAGCGCCTTCTTCGCCATCCACTGGCGTGACGTGATGGCCGGGCGGGCGGGCCTGCACGAGCGCCTGGCGCTGGCCCTGCCGGACTTCGCGCCGCACCTGACGCCGGACGCCCTGACCGCCTATTGGTTTTCCAAGGACGCCCATCTGGACCAGGGTTTCCTGGATCAGCTCGCCGCCCTGAACGGCCAGTACGGCCTGCACCTGGCGACCGTGCAGGAACACCTTCGGGCGGCCTACATCTGGAACGAGCTTGGCCTGAAGGACCGCTTCGCCGCCATCCACTATGCGGCCGACTATGGTTGCGGAAAGCCCGACCCCGCCTTCTTCGACGCGGTGGCGCAGCGCACCGGCCATGCCCCGCACGAGCTGCTGCTGATCGATGATTCGCCGCGCAATGTGGAGGCCGCCCGGGCCTGCGGTTGGCGCGCGGGCTTCTGGGACGGAACGCGAACGGTGGCCGAGGTGATCGCGGAAGCGGAAGCCCGCTGAGCGCGACCGTCCTCGTCCTTCGAGGCCGCTTCGCGGCGCCTCAGGATGAGGACGACTGGGAGGTCCAGGCGCACCCCACCTCCCTCATGCTGAGGTGCGAGCAACGCGAGCCTCGAAGCACCCAGGGCCTCGCCCACCCCGAGTTGGCAGGCCTACAGCATCGCCGGGATGACCCGGTCCGGCGGGCGGTGGCCGTCCATCCAGGTGCGGATGTTGATGATCACCTTCTCGCCCATGTCCACCCGGCTCTCCACGGTCGCCGAGCTCATATGCGGCAGCAGGACGACGTTGGGTAGCTTGAGCAGCTTGGGGTTCACCGCCGGCTCGTGCTCGAACACGTCGAGGCCGGCGCCGGCGATTTCGCCCTTGGCCAGGATGTCGATCAGGGCGTCCTCATCGACGATCTCGCCGCGGGCGGTGTTGATCAGGATGGCGTGGGGCTGCAGCAGCTTCAGCCGCCGGGCCGACAGCAGGTGGAAGGTGGCCGGGGTGTGCGGACAGTGGATGGAGATCAGGTCCATCCGGGCCATCATCTGGTCCAGGCTGTCCCAATAGGTGGCGCCCAGCTCTTCCTCGATGCGGGGGCTGACCGGCTTTCGGTTGTGGTAGTGGATCTGAAGGCCGAACGCCTTGGCGCGCCTCGCCACCGCCTGGCCGATCCGGCCCATGCCGACGATCCCCAGGCGCTTGCCGGTGACGCGGCGCCCCAGCATCCAGGTGGGCGACCAGCCGGTGAAGCCGCCGGCCTGGACCACATTGGCGCCCTCGACGATCCGCCGGGCCACCACCATGATCAGGGCCAGGGTCATGTCGGCCGTATCTTCGGTCAGGACGCCGGGCGTATTGGTGACGCTGATGTTGCGGGCCGCGGCGGCCGGCACGTCGATATGGTCGACGCCGGCTCCGAATGAGGCGATCAGCTTGAGCTGCGGCCCGGCCTGGGCGATGAGATCAGCATCGATTCGGTCGGTGATGGTGGGGGCGAGCACATCGGCGCGCTTCACCGCATCGACCAGCGCGTCGCGACTTAAGGGCTCATCCGAAAGGTTGAGCTCTGCGTCGAACAACTCTCTCATCCGCGTCTCCACCTGATCGGGGAGCTTGCGGGTGACGATGACTTTGGGCTTACGGGCGACCATGACCGAGTCTGCGACGGGAACCTTGCGGCGGGGCGCCATGGGCGCGCGAGCCTCAACCTGTAGCAAAGGGACCCAGGTGGGCCAAGGCGAGCCTGAGCCAAGCGAGACTTATCCTCATCTCCTGACGCCCGTCCGGGCGCTGCTGACCCTCTGCGCCCTGACGCTGGCGCTGATGCTGGCCGCCCCGGCCCAGGCGCGGGAGGCGGGCGAAACGCCGTCGGGCTTTGCGGTGCCCCGATACCTCTCATTGAAGTTTGGCGAGGTGAACGCCCGGGCCGGTCCCGGCGACGATCATCAGGTGCTGTGGGTCTATCGAGCCCGCGGCCTGCCGGTTCAGGTGGTCGCCGAGACCCGGGAATGGCGGCGAATCTGCGATCCGGAAGGCGGCCTGGCCTGGGTCCACCGCCGGGTCACCGACGGCAAGCGCAGCGTCATGAACCTCGCCGCCAGCCCCCTGCCCCTGCGTCGCCGGCCCCGCGCCGAGGCGGAGATCACGGCCTATTTGAACGCCCGCGCCCTGGCCGCGTTGGATCGTTGCGACAAGGGCTGGTGTCGTCTCAGTGTTGACGGCGTCACCGGTTGGGTGACGGAATCGGCCGTCTGGGGCGTGGCTGGCCCCGTCCAATGTCGTTGAGCCACGCCTTGGCCTCGTGCTAGGGCCTGACCCCTTCTGTTATCAGCCGAGCTCATAAAGGCGGCGTATGACCATTCACGAGGCCCAGAGCCGTTACGATCTGGAAGACCTGCTGGCCTGCGCCCGCGGGGAAATGTTCGGCCCGGGCAACGCCCAGCTGCCGTCCCCGCCGATGCTGCTGTTCGATCGCATCACGACGATCAACGACCATGGCGGCGCCCACGGCAAGGGCTATATCGAGGCCGAGTTCGACATCAATCCGGGCCTCTGGTTCTTCGACTGCCACTTCATCGGCGACCCCGTCATGCCCGGCAGCCTGGGCCTGGACGCCATGTGGCAGCTGGTGGGCTTCTATCTCGGCTGGATCGGCGGCAAGGGCCGCGGTCGAGCCCTGGGCTGCGGCGAGGTCAAGTTCGCCGGTGAGGTCACCCCCGACATCAAGAAGGTGACCTACAAGGTCGAGATGAAACGGGTCATCAACCGCCGCCTGGTCATGGGCATCGGCGACGCCGTGCTCGAGGCGGACGGCAATGTGATCTACACGGCCAGCGACCTCCGCGTCGGGCTTTATCAGCGCTGAAGCGCCAGGAAACGGGAGCGAACATGCGCCGCGTCGCCATCACCGGTATCGGTATCGTTTCGTCCATCGGCAATGACGCCGCCGCGGTCGCCGCCTCATTACGCGACGCCCGTTCGGGCATCACAGCGGCCCCGGAATATGCCGAGCTCGGCTTCCGCAGCCAGGTCCATGGCAAGCCGGACATCGACTGGGAATCCCTGGTCGATCGCCGCGCCGCCCGCTTCCTGGCCCCGGGCACGGCCTATGGCCATATCGCCATGGAGCAGGCCATCGCCGATTCCGGCCTCGGCCCCGACGAGATCAGCCACGAGAAGACCGGCCTGATCGTCGGCTCCGGCGGCCCGTCCACCAGGGTGATCATCGAAGCGGCCGAGACCGCCAGGACCCGCGGCCCCAAGCGCATCGGCCCCTTCGCCGTGCCCAAGGCCATGAGCTCAGGTTCTTCGGCGACGCTGGCCACCTGGTTCAAGATCCGCGGCCTGAACTTCTCGATCTCCTCGGCCTGCGCCACCTCCACCCACTGCATCGGCTCGGCCTATGAGCAGATCCAGCTGGGCAAGCAGGACGTGGTGTTCGCCGGCGGAACCGAGGAGCTGGACTGGAGCCTGTCGGTCCTGTTCGACGCCATGGGCGCCATGAGCTCCAACTTCAACGACCGCCCCTCCACCGCCAGCCGCGCCTATGACGAGGCCCGCGACGGCTTCGTGATCGCCGGCGGCGCCGGCATCGTGGTGCTGGAGGAATGGGAGCGGGCCAAGGCCCGGGGCGCCAAAATCTATGGCGAGATCATCGGCTACGCCGCCAATTCCGACGGCTTCGACATGGTCGCCCCCTCGGGCGAGGGCGCGGTGCGTTGCATGAACCTGGCCATGGAAGGCCTGGGCGGTCGCAAGATCGACTATCTGAACCCCCACGGCACCTCGACGCCGGTGGGCGACGCCAAGGAGATGCAGGCCGTCCGCGACGTGTTCGGCGACGCCGCCCCGTTCATCTCCTCGACCAAGTCGCTGACCGGCCACAGCCTGGGCGCGGCCGGGGCGCAGGAGGCGATCTATTCGCTGCTGATGCTGAACAACGACTTCATGGCCCAGAGCGCCCATATCGAAAACCTCGATCCGGCCTTCGCCGACATGCCGATCCTGCGCGAGCGCCGCGACGGCGCCTTCGAGACGGTGATGTCCAACAGCTTCGGGTTCGGCGGCACCAATGGCTGCCTGGTGATGGCCAAGGCCAGCTAGACCAGCACGACCTGAGACATCGACAGAACGGCGAGGAAGCCATGGCTGACGACTACGACATGCCCAAGGGCGAACTGATGAAGGGCAAGAAGGGGGTGGTGACCGGGGTCGCCAACCACCAGTCCATCGCCTTTGGCATCGCCTCGCAACTGGCCGCCCAGGGCGCCGAGATGGCCTTCCTGCACCTGCCGGGCATGGAGCGGCGGGTCCAGCCGCTGGCCGAACAGCTGGGCGTCAAGGTCACCGCCCCGGCCGACGTCACCGATGACGCGGCCATGGACACCGCCTTCAAGACCGTGGGCGACGCCCTGGGCGAGATCGACTTCTTCGTCCACGCCATCGCGTTCGCCAACAAGGACGAGCTGAAGGGCTCCTTCGTCGAGAACACCACCCGCGAAGGCTTCCTGCGGGCCATGGACATCTCGGTCTATTCGTTCGTCGACTGCGCCCGGCGCGCCGCGGCCCTGATGCCGAACGGCGGCTCCATCGTCTGCCTGACCTATCTGGGCGCCGAGCGGGCCATCCCCAACTACAACACCATGGGCGTGGCCAAGGCCGGCCTGGAGGCGGCCACCCGCTACGCCGCCCGCGACCTGGGACCCAGCGACATCCGGGTCAACGCCATCTCGGCCGGCGCCATGCGCACCCTGTCGCTGGCCGGCATTTCCGGCGGCCGCGGCATGCTGGCCCAGGGCCGGGCCATGTCGGCCATGAAGGCCGACACCTCGATGGAAGGGGTGGCCGGCGCCGCGCTCTGGCTGCTGTCGGACCTCGGCCGCTCGACCACCGGCGAGGTGGTGCATGTGGACGCCGGCTTCCACATCATGGGCATTCCAGACTCCGCCGAGGGCTAAGCTGCGCCTTGCGCCTCAGGGCGTCGCGTAGGCCTTCAGAAACCGCCGGGCCGCGGCCCGGGCGATGCGGTCGATATCGTCGGGGGTGGCGGTCTGCTCGACGCCGAGCAGGCCGGCGATCTGGCGGACGCCGATGACCATGCCGGCGAAGAAGTCGGCCCCCTGGTCGGGATCGTCCACGCTCATGCGGCCGGCCGCGGTCTCGTCGCGCAGGAAGTCGGCCAGACGGCGGCGTGAGGTGCGCGGCCCGGCCTCGTAGAAGGCCCGCGCCAGGTCGGGCATGTCGTCGGCCGCCTGCACGGCCATCTTCACCAGCGCCCGCCCATGGGGCCGCAGCACCAGTTCCAGCATCACCCGGCCAAAGCCGGCCAGGGCCTCCTCCGGATGGTCCAGGGCGCCCGGCGCCAGCAGGGGGGCGGCGATCTCGTCCACCCGGCGGTCGACGATGGCCCGGATCAGGTCGGCCTTGGAGCCGAAGTGATTATAGATGGTCTGCTTGGAGACCCCGGCCCGCCGGGCGATCTCGCCCATCGGCGTCGACAGGCCGCATTCCCCGAGCGCGGCGGCCGCAGCATCGAGGATGGCCTGGCTCTTGGCCTGATCGATCTGTCCCGGCAGCCTGGGCATCAGTGGCCTCCCGAAGCCGGCGCGGCCGGCGCCTTGGCCGGGGCGGCGAACAGCGCCAGCACGGCGGCCATGGCGCAGCACGCCGCCAGGGCGAAGAAGGCGTCTCCGAAGGCCAGGACCAGGGACTGCCTCTGCAGCATGCCGGCGAAGGCTTTGCGCGCCGCCCCGTCGGGATCGAACACGCCGCGGGTCTCCATCATGCTGGTCAGGCCCGCCAGCATGTTCTGGCTCTCCAGATTGCCCAGACTGACCGCAGCGGTCAGGTCGCCATAGTGGACCGCCGTCTGGTGGGTCAGCACGGTGGTCAGCACGGCCAGGCCCACCGCGCCGCCCACATTGCGGATCAGGTTCACCAGGGACGAGGCGTCCTTCATCATCGAGACCGGCAGGGTCGAGACGCTCATCTGCTGGGCGGCGATCATGGCGATCATCACCCCGATCCCCCGCCAGGCCTGCAGGCCGGCGAACTGCCAGAAGCCCCAGTCTTCGGTGACCCGGGCGCCGAGCCCCACCCCATAGGCGGCCAGGGCGAAGCCCATGACCATCGGGATACGGGCGTCCATGGCCCGCACCAGGCGGCCGGCGATGGGGGCGGAGATAAACATCACCAAGCCCGAGATCAGCATGGTGGTCCCCACCTCGGCGGCCGAATAGTGACGGATCTGGCCGAGAAACAGGGGCAGGATGAAGGTGCCGCCGAACAGGCTGGCGCCGGCGACGAAGTTCATCACCATGCCCAGGCTGAAATTTCGGTCCTGGAACGGCCGCAGGGAGACGATGGGCTTGGCGTAGGTCAACTGTCGCCAGATGAAGGCCGCGCCGGTCAGCGCCGCGGCGACGCTCAGCCACAGGATCAGCGGCTCGTCGAACCAGCCCTCCTTGGCGCCCTCCTCGATCACGTACTGCATGGAGAGCAGGAAGACGGTCATCAGGCCGACGCCCCACCAGTCCACCCCCTTGGCCAGGGAGCGGTCCCCCTGGTCGAAGGTGGCGTAGCGACCGACCAGGAAGATGACCAGCAGGCCCACCGGCGCGTTGATGAAGAACAGCCAGCGCCAGCCGAGGCTGTCGGTCAGGTGCCCGCCGAGCGTCGGGCCGATGGTCGGCGCCAGGGTGACGATCAGGCCGACGATCACATTGGCCGTCACCCGCTTGTCCGGCGGAAACACCGTCATAGCCGTGGCGAACACCGCCGGGATCATCGCGCCGGCGGCCAGGCCCTGGAAGGCCCGCATGATGATCATCATCTCCACGCTGCTGGAGAGGCCGGTGAGGATCGAGGTGACGATGAAGGCGCCGGCGGCCACCACATAGACCGGCCGGGTGCCGAACATGCGGGTCAGGTAGGCGGTCAGCGGAATGATCACCACCTCGGCC
Organism: uncultured Caulobacteraceae bacterium; assembly: GCA_937910255.1. Taxonomy (GTDB): domain Bacteria; phylum Pseudomonadota; class Alphaproteobacteria; order Caulobacterales; family Caulobacteraceae; genus Phenylobacterium. The sequence continues at coordinate 7,533 of CALEOQ010000244.1, forward strand.
AGGAGGTAGATGGTCTGAACCCAGCTGATCTGGTCGGCGCTGGCGCCGATGCCAGCCTGGATCTGGGTCAGGGAGGCCGCGACGATCTGGATGTCCAGGATGGCCATGAACTGGCCGATCACCATGCCGCCGAAGCCCAGGAAGATCTTGGGCCAGTCGATCTCGCCGGCCGGGTCGGTCACGCTGGCCGGGGCCGGCGCCGAGGCCACGGGCGGCGCGTCCGGCTTGCGGCGGGACAGATCTGCAGGATCGAGGGCGTCGTCGCTCATGGCCCTGGCCCAGCCCTAGCGGGCGTCGGCCTGAACGACGGCGCCGGACATGGCGTCGGCGAAGGTCGCCCCGGGGGTTTCACGGACATCCACCTTGACCTCCACCGACAGGCCCGGTCGCAGGGCGCCGGCCAGGGGCTGGCCCGGATCGATGGCGATGCGGACGGGCAGGCGCTGGGCGATCTTGGTGAAGTTGCCCACGGCGTTCTCCACCGGGATCAGGGCGAATTCCGAGCCGGTGGCCGGGGCGAAGCTCTCGATCCGGCCCGTCAGGGTCTGGCCGCCAAAGGCGTCGGCCTTGACTTCCACGCTCTGGCCGATGCTCAGGCGGGCGACCTGGGTCTCCTTGAAATTGGCCACCACATAGGATTGCCCCACCGGCACGATGCTCATCAGAGTCCCGCCGGGGCGCACATACTGGCCCGGCCGCACGGCGCGGGCGCCGACCACGCCGGCCACCGGCGCGCGGATCTCGGTGCGCGACAGGTCGATACGCGCCTGCTCAAGGGCGGCCCGCGCCGCGGCGGCCTCGGCCTGTGTCTGCGCCTTGGCCGAGCCCAGGGACGCAGCCGTGCGGCGCTCGGCCTCCAGGGTGGCCTGGGCCTCGGCCACGGCGGCGGCGGCCTGGCTGGCCCCGGCCTTGACGGTCTGCACCCGCTGGGCCGACACCCAGCCCTCGGTCGACAGGCGCTGGTAGCGGTCCATCTCAGCCTGGGCGAGTTGAGCCTGCGCCCGGGCGCTCTGCAGGCCGGCGGCCTTCTGAGCGATCATCGCCTCTTCCAGCGCCGCCCGGTCATCGACCCCGCGCACGGCGGCGTCGAGGGCCTGGGCCCGGGCGGTCGCCTGGGCGAGGCTGGCCTCGATCGTGGCCGCATCGATGCGGGCCAGGACCTGCCCCTTCTGCACCACGGCGTTGTCGGTCACGAGGACCTCGGTGACATAGCCGTCGATCTGCGGCGCCACCGAGACGGTGTCGGCCTGGGCGAAGGCGTTGTCGGTGGTCTCGAAATGCTGACGCTCCACCCACCACATCACCCCGCCGACGCCCACCGCCAGCAGGACGGCGGCGGCGATCAGGGGAACCGGTTTGATGCGGGAGACAAGGTTGCGAATGGCCATGGCACAGACTTCGACAAGGGCGGCGGCAAGGCCGCAGACACGCATTCAAAAATGGACTCGTGCGTCCATATCGCTGCCTCTAGACCCGCCCCTCGCGGCGAGCAAGTGAAAAGTGGACTGACGGGTCCATCGATTTTTCCCGCGCGCCGATCGCCCGCCGCCACTGGACGTCGATGGGGCGGGCGCGCCATATCGGTCCCATGGACACCACCGATCCCGACGTGATCATCGCCGGCGCCGGCATCGCCGGCGCGACCCTGGCGCTGGCCCTGGCGCAGGGGGGCCTCAGGCCGCTGCTGATCGACCCGGCGCCGTTCGAGACCCAGCTGGCGCCCACCTTCGATGGCCGCGCCTCGGCCATCGCCTATGCCGCCTTCCGCCAGTGGAAGACCCTCGGGGTCGGCGAGGCCCTGGCGCCCCACGCCCAGCGGATCGAGCAGATCCTGGTCACGGACGGCCGCACGCCGGGCGCGGCGACCCCGCAGCCTCTACCCTTCCACCTGCGGTTCGACTCCGGCGAGATCGCCGACCGTTCGGACGGCGAGCCCCTGGGCTATCTGCTGGAGAACCGGCAGATCCGTGCGGCCCTGTCCCAGGCGGTGGTCGAGGCGGGCATCCCCGTCCTGGCGCCGGCCCGGGTGGCCAGCGCCCAGTTCGAGAAGGGCGCCGCCGTCGTCACCTTGGAGGACGGCCAGGTCCTGCGCGCGCCGCTGGCCATCGGCGCCGAGGGCCGCGGTTCGGTGCTGCGCAAGGGGGCCGGCATTGGCGCCATCGGCTGGGACTATCGCCAGACGGGGGTGGTGGCCACGGTGCGTCTGGACCGGCCCCATGAGGGCGTGGCCCACGAGTACTTCCTGCCCAGCGGCCCCTTCGCCATCCTGCCCCTGACCGACAACCGGGCGAGCCTGGTCTGGACCGAGAGCACGGCCCGCGGGGCGGCCCTGAAGTCGGCCCGGCCGGAGGTCTTCCACGCCCATCTGATGCGCCGGTTCGGCGCCTTCCTGGGGCAGGCGCGGCTGGAGGGGCCGGTCTTCTCCTATCCCCTGTCGCTGCAGCTGGCCGAGCGGTTCACCGCCCCGCGGCTGGCCCTGCTGGGGGACGCCGCCCACGGGGTGCATCCGATCGCCGGCCAGGGGTTGAACCTCGGCCTGAAGGGCGCCGCGGCGCTGGCCCAGGTGCTGGTCGACGCCGCCCGCCTGGGGGAGGACCTCGGCTCAGAGACGGTGCTGGAGCGCTACGCCCGCTGGCGCAGGTTCGACACCGCCATGCTCAGCGCCGGCATGGACGCCTTCGTCCACCTGTTCTCCAACGACAATCCGCTGCTGCGCCTGGCGCGGGGGGCGGGCATGGCGGCGGTCAACCGCATCGCCCCGGCCCGTACGATGTTCATGCAGGAGGCCGGCGGCGCCTTTGGGGACCTGCCCCGCCTGTTGCGCGGCGAAGCCCTCTGAGCGGCCTTCCAGGCCTTCGGGGGCTCAGGCCTCCAGGGCGCGGGCTTCTTCCGGCAGCATGATCGGCACGCCGTCGCGGATCGGATAGGCCAGCTTGGCCCCCTGGCTGACCAGCTCGGCCCTCTCGCGATCATAGTCCAGCCGCCCGTGGGTGACGGGACAGACCAGGATCTCCAGCAGGCGGGGATCGATCTCGGCGGTCAGGGCCGGAAAGGGCTCGGCGGGGATGGCGTCGTCAGTCATGGCGGTTCCTTAGCCCAGGGCGCTACTGCACGCTATGGGGCGCGCCATCGTCGTCCTCCAGGGCGTCGATCTCCAGCAAGGCGGTCAGGGTGCGGATGCGGGCGGCCAGGGTCTCGGCCTCCAGCAGGGCCTGCTTTTCCGACGGCTCGAAGGGCAGGCCCATGGTCAGGCTGGTGACCAGGGGCTCGATGGGCGCGGTCAGGGCGGTCTCGTCATCCACGTCCAGCTCGCGACGGTTGAGATAGCGCTTCAGCGCCTTGGCGAACCGTTCGCGGTCCATCTCCGGCGCGTCCTGGTCTTCCGGCGACAGGTCGGGCTCGAACGTGGCGAAATCCACCCGGACCTGGCGATAGGGCGTCCGGGCCGAAATCTCCTCGCCGACGGCGAAGCGGCAGACCCCGGTCAGGGTGATCAGATAGCGGCCGTCGGAGGTTTCGGCGAAGCTGGTGATCCGTCCAGCGCAGCCGACGCTGGTGAGGTTCGGCCGCGAGCGCTCGCCCCCGGCGCGGGTCTGGATCATGCCGATGACCCGGTCCCCGGCCATGGCGTCGTCCACCATGTTCAGATAGCGCGGCTCGAACACCTGCAGCGGCAGTTCGCCGCCGGGCAGCAGGATGGCGCCGTCCAGGGGGAAGATGGGGATGATCTGCGGCAGGTCCGCCGTCCGCCGGTATCCCGGCATCGTCTTCACCTCGCGTCTATGAGAACAGGATCGCCGAGAGCCGCTTGCGCCCGCTGCGGGCCACTTCCGAGCTGGGACCCGCGGCTTCGAAGATGGTGAGGAGTTGCTTGCGCGCCGCATCGTCATTCCAGTTCCGGTCGCGCTCGATGATCTGCAGGAGGTGGTCGGCGGCGGCGTCCATGCGGCCATGGCCGGCCAGGGCCTTGGCCAGGGCCAGTCGCGCCTCGTGGTCGTCGGGATCGGCCGCCAGGCGGGTCTCGAACGCGCCGGTGTCGGACGGCGCCTCGGCGGCCAGGTTCAGGGCGGCGCGCACGCTGTCGAGATCGGCGTCCTTGGCGTCCGCCGGCGCCATGTCGAGGATCTCCCGGGCGCGGTCGGGCTCGCCGCCGGCCATGTAGCACCGGGCGAGGCCGCCCAGGGCCTTCACATTGTCCGGCTCGGCCTGCAGCACCTGGGCGAAGCCCTGGGCCGCCAGGGGGAGGTCGCCGGCCTCGAGGGCGGCCTTGGCCATGTCGAGCATCTCGCCGACGCCGTCGGCCGGCGCCATGGCGGCCAGCTTGTCGACGAAGGCCTTCACCTGGCTGTCAGGCAGGGCGCCCATGAAGCCGTCCACCGGCCGGCCGCCAAAGAAGGCGAACACCGCCGGGATCGACTGCACCCGCAACTGTTCGGCGAAGGCCGGGTTCTTGTCGATGTCGATCTTGACCAGCTTGACCTTGCCCTTGGCGGCGGTGACCGCCTTTTCCAGGGCCGGGCCGAGTTGCCGGCAGGGGCCGCACCAGGGCGCCCAGAAATCGACGATGACCGGGGTGTCCTGGCTGGCTTCGACCACATCGGCCATGAAGCTGGCGTCGGTGGCGTCCTTGATCAGGTCGCCTGCAGGCGCGGCGGCGGTTTCTCCGATAAGGCTCATGGCGAACTCGTCTTCCTGGTCTGACTTGGGCAACGCGGCAGGCCTAAGATGGTCGCATGGCTCTTCGGCTTCAACGGAAGGTTTGCCTTAGCCCCCGGTTTGCGCGCCGACGACGGCCATGGCCTCAAAGTCCACGATCAGGGGCGTGACGCCTACCGCTGCGAAAAAGGCCCGCAGGCCCGCCTGATCCACAGCCGTCGTGGCGGTGTTGGTCAGGGGGTGGAAGTTCACCAGCGGCGCATCGGCCAGCGCCTTGTCCAGGACGAAGGTCACCTTGCGCTCGGCATCGTTGAGCAGGGCGAAGGCGGTGACCGAGCCTGGCGTGACCCCCAGAGTCTCGACCATCAGCTCTTCGCGGCCGAAGGACAGCCGGGCTGAGCCGATCACCGGAGGCAGGCGCTTCAAGTCGATGGTCGTCCGGTCGGCGGCCGAGATCAGCCACAGGCGATCCTTGGCGTCCTTCAGGAACAGGTTCTTGCTGTGGGCGCCGGGCAGGCCGGCCTTGATCTCCTCGCCCTCGCCGACCCGGAAGACCGCGGGGTGATCCACCGTCCGGTGGGCGATCTGGTGAGCGTCGAGGAAGGCGAGAAGGTCGTCGCGGGTGTTCATGGCCTTCCTCATAAGGCCCCCGCGGCCATCGAGGAACTGGACGTGGCCACGGCCGGCTGGCTAGAGCAGGAGGAGGCCGACCCGCGGCCGCTCGTCGAAAGGTTGGACGCCCCATGGAGCTCGAGTGCTATCCCACCGCTGACCGGCCCCCAGAGATCGTGCCCGGCCGGCCCCAGCGCGCCTGGATGGAGCATTTCGCCGACCGCCATCCCTATCGGTGCCTGCCGCTGACCATGGCCAACACCACCGGCTGGGAGATCCTCTGTCCCATGGGGTTCAGCGCCGAGTGGAACGGCGGCAACTTCCAGGAAGACATCGTCCTGCGGCCGGACAATCCGCACCCGGACTTCCACAACTTCGCCAAGTCGCACTTCAGCCACGGGGTGCTGACCTTCCATCCGGGCTATCTGTTCCGCACGCCGCCGGGCTGGTCGATGATGGCCCAGGGGCCTCCCAACCACGTCAAGGACGGGATCCAGCCCCTGGCCGGCCTGGTGGAGACCGACTGGCTGCCCTTCCCGTTCACCATGAACTGGATCTTCACCCGGCCGGGCCGCGTGGAGTTCCGCAAGGGCGAGCCCTTCTGCTTCATCACCCTGGTGCAGGACAAACCCCTGGCCGAGTTCCAGCCGGTGATCCGCCCGCTGGCGCGCAACGCTGACCTGCTCGGCCAGTACTCCGCCTGGGAGAAGCATCGCACCGAATTCAACGCCAAGATTTTCCGCGCTGACCCCGAAGCCACCAAGGAGGCCTGGCAACGCTACTACTTCCGCGGCGAGTTCCCCGACGCCGTCGCCGAGGCCCCCAAGGACCATGTCAACAAGCGCCGGTTGAAAGCCCCGAAATTCGGCGGCTAGGCCGCTTGCCAAGGCCAGTGTCGTCTGCCATAAGCCCGCTCTCGATTTTCGGGGGCGGCCAACTGGTCGGCATCGAAAAGCGCGGGCGTAGCTCAGTGGTAGAGCACAACCTTGCCAAGGTTGGGGTCGAGAGTTCGAATCTCTTCGCCCGCTCCAATTCCCTCCGGGGTTTTGCAGCGAAACAAAGAAGCGGCCCCAGACGGGCCGCTTTTTTTGTATTCGGCGCCCCCAGCGCGCCCGTGGGGCCGCGCGGGATTTAGGCCGGCGACCGCCTCGCCGCCTGCAACCAAGGGCGCCCCTGCAGCATTTTGTCCTGTGAGGCACCCGTCGCCGCGGCGGGGACCAACAGAGATGACGGAGGTCCTGCAATGACCGATCAGCGCAACGACAACGACCCGAACGGCCCCAGCTCGCGCCCGGCCCAGCCGCTGAATGAGGGCCAGAAGCCCGATCAGCTGAACAAGGACGACCGCAAGGCCGAAACCCGCCAGGAGGCCCTGGTGGATGAGGCGGTGGAGGAGACCTTCCCCGCCAGCGATCCGATCGCGCCCAAGCACATCACCTGAACGGACTTACAGTCCTGACATGGAAAGGGGCGGACCAGACGGTCCGCCCCTTTTTGTAGGTGGCTGAAGGGCGATGACGCTTAGGGCGTCGGGCGCACGATCCGCGGGCCGAGGTTTTCCAGCACGGCGCGGGCGTCGAAGGCGTTGGGATCGCCCGGCGCCTTGGCCCCGCGGTACATCACGATCTCGGCCGTCGCCTCATAGCGCTCCACCGTGCGCACATCCATGCGGTCGGCGAAGAAGGGGTCGCCGAAATACGGGTCCCAGGTGCGCCAGCCATAGGCCGAATAGTAGCGCCAGTGGGGCCGCCAGTAAGTGTAGCTGGGGCCGTACCAGGGATTGTAGAAGGGATCGGGCTGCACATAGGTCCGCGCATCCCTGTCCGTGGCGCGGGTGACGATGGAGAAGCCGTCAAAGCCCTGCTGCGCGGTCAGCTCCGCGGCGCGATACAGCAGATAGCCCTCGACGGTCTCGCGGCTGGTCATGCTGTTACCCGCAAAGCTCACCCGCCAGCGGTCAGGCTCGACCCGCATCTCCGAATAGCCGCCGGAGACCGACGCGCCCGGAAGATTGGGCTGGTAAGGGGTCGCCGTGGCGCAGGCGCTGAGCCCGGCCACAAGGGCGAGCGCGGCCACAGGCCCCAGAAGTCGCTTCATTTTCGCTTCGTTCCTTTGGATGAGAACGTCCCTCGAACAGAAGGCGTCATGATGGGTCAACACCGTGGCCCAAATATGGTTTCGCTCAAGGGCTTAGCGCCCCTGGCAATAGACTCTCTCCGATTTCACGGTGAACTCTTCGTGACGCGCAACCCCTGTGCGACCGGCTATTCCTAGCCCGTTTCGGGATCCGGTTCGCGCGTCAGGCGACTTTGGGCGCCAAGCCCGCGACGGCGCCGATTGCACCTTGTACAATTCATTCAATTCCTATTGAGAAAATAGGATTCATAGTCCGAAGGTTGGCCACACGGGGGCGTCGCACGTGGTTTCAGACTTCCTTCTCTTCGCCGCGGTGGGCTTCGGCGCCCAGCTGGTCGATGGCGCCCTGGGCATGGCCTATGGGGTGGTCTCCACCACCAGCCTGCTGGCCATGGGCGTATCGCCAGCCAACGCCTCGGCCAGCGTCCATGCGGCCAAGGTGTTCACCGGCGCGGCCTCGGCCCTGTCGCACGTGGCGCACAAGAACATCAGCTGGCGGCTGCTCGCCCTGCTGGCGGCCGGGGGCGTGGTCGGCGGCGTCGCCGGGACCTATCTGCTCACCTCCATCGACGGCGAGAAGATCAAGCCCTACGTGGTCTCCTGGCTGGGCCTGATGGGGCTGGTCATCCTCTACCGGGCCTGGAAAGGCGTGCAACCCAAGCCGTTCTCCTGGAAGAGCCCGCTGCCGCTGGGCGTGGTCGGCGGCTTCTTCGACGCCGTGGGCGGCGGGGGCTGGGGGCCGGTGGTCACCTCCACCCTGCTGGGCTCCGGCGCTGATCCGCGCAAGGCGATCGGCACCACCAATGCGGCGGAGTTCTTCGTCGCCGCGGCGGTCTCGGCCGCCTTCCTCTCGGCCCTGGTGTCGGGGCACTGGGAGACCGAGGGGTTGCGCGACCACCTGTCGTCGGTGCTGGGGCTGATCGCCGGCGGCATCGTCGCCGCCCCCCTGGCCGGCTGGATGACCAAGGTCCTGCCGATCCGCGCCCTGACCTGGATTGTCGGCGTGCTGGTCACCGGCCTGGCGGCCTGGCAGGCGGCGCTCCTGTTCCTCTGAGGCGGGCCTTAGGCCCCGATCACCACCAGGGTCCAGATGATCCGGCCCGCGGCGCCGAACAGCAGCACTGCAGCCGCCAGGGCCTGGACCATGAAGCCCAGCTCGCGCTTGCCGGGATCGGCCACATAGCCGGTCGCATAGAGCACCCGGCCGATGATCCACACCACGCCCAGCCCCGCGGCGACCAGGTCGTTCCAGTAGATGGCGAACAGCCACAGGGCGGGCAGAAAGATCGGCAGCCATTCCAGGGTGTTGGCCTGCACGCGGACATGACGTTCCAGGATCGGATCGCCGGTCATGGCCGGCGCGGCGATTCCGGAGACGCCACGGGCCTTGCCGACCCTTGCGCCCATCCAGACATAGACCAGTATGGCGGCGATGGTGACCAGTGCGACCCAGCTGTGCGGACCCATGGCGAATTCCCCCTCTTATGGCGCAACAAGCTGCGCTGTTGCGGCGGAGCTTCGCACGGGCGGGGGGCTGATGGGAACTCCGACCGGGGGTCGACGAGTTAAGACCCTGACGGACACCCGCCATGGAGGCCGAGCGCCCATGCAGACCGAAGTCCAGACCATCGCCGATATCGCCTATGACGCCCATAGGACCAAACTGCTGGTCCGCTTCGCGGGCGGCGACTGTTACGTCTATGTCGGCGTGCCCGGCGAGGTGCACCGATCCTTTATCGATGCGCCCTCACCGGCCGGGTTCTTCACCGAGCAGATCTGCGATTGCTATCCCTATAACCGCGTCGAAGCCTGAGGCCGGTCAGCGACCCCGGCGGTCGCGCTTGGCCGTGCCGCGCAGCCGCAGGGCGTTGAGCTTGATGAAGCCGGCCGCATCGCGCTGGTCGTAGGCCACCTTGCCCTCTTCGAAGGTGACCAGCTCCTGGTCATAGAGCGAATAGGGGCTGGAGCGACCGATGATGGTGACATTGCCCTTATAGAGCTTGACCCGCACCTGGCCGGCCACATGGGCCTGGGAGTGGTCGATGGCCGCCTGCAGCATCTCGCGCTCGGGGCTGAACCAGAAGCCGTTATAGATCAGCTCCGCATAGCGGGGCATCAGCTCGTCCTTCAGGTGGGCCGCGCCGCGATCCAGGGTGATGGACTCGATGCCCCGGTGGGCGGCCAGCAGGATGGTCCCGCCCGGCGTCTCATAGACGCCGCGGGACTTCATGCCGACGAAGCGGTTCTCCACCAGGTCCAGGCGGCCTATGCCGTTGTCATGGCCCAGCTGGTTCAGGCGGGTGAGTAGGGCGGCCGGCGACAGGGCCTCGCCGTCGATGGCGATGGGATCGCCCTTCTCGAAGTCGATGGTGATGACGGTCGGCTTGTCGGGCGCATCCTCGGGCGAGAGGGTGCGCATATGGACGAACTCCGGCGCCTCGATCGCCGGGTCCTCCAGCACCTTCCCCTCGGAGGAGGAGTGCAAAAGGTTGGCGTCGACGCTGAAGGGCGCCTCGCCGCGCTTGTCCTTGGTGATCTTGATCTGGTGCTTCTCGGCGAAGTCCAGCAGGGCCTCGCGGCTCTTGAAATCCCACTCCCGCCAGGGCGCGATCACATGGATGTCCGGCTCCAGAGCGTAATAGCCAAGCTCGAAACGGACCTGGTCATTGCCCTTGCCGGTGGCCCCGTGGCTGACCGCATCGGCGCCGGTGGCCCGGGCGATCTCGATCTGCCGCTTGGCGATCAGCGGCCGGGCGATGGAGGTGCCCAGCAGGTACTGGCCCTCATAGACCGTATTGGCGCGGAACATCGGGAAGACGAAGTCGCGCACGAACTCCTCGCGGACATCCTCGATGAAGATGTTCTCGGGCTTGACGCCGGCGGCCAGGGCCTTTGCCCGCGCCGGCTCGATCTCTTCGCCCTGGCCGAGGTCGGCGGTGAAGGTCACAACCTCGGCGCCGTATTCGGTCTGCAGCCACTTCAGGATGATCGAGGTGTCCAGGCCGCCGGAATAGGCGAGGACGACTTTCTTGATCGGCTTGTCGGCGGCCATGGGGCGAGGTCTTTCGAGGATCGGAGGATGGAGGAAACAGGCGCGGCTTTAAGGGCGAACGGGGCGTGCGTTCAAGACCTAAGCGCGCCCTCCTGGTCCAGCTGGGCCAGGGCGGCGCTCAGCCAGCGCAGGTGATAGAGGGCGAAGACCCCGGCCAGGGTGGCGCGGACGCCAAACAGCACCAGCGCCTCGGGCGTGCCCGGCGCGGTCTGTCGGTTCTGCCACAGCAGCATCACGCTGAGCCCGAAGGCGATGGTCGGGATCAGGAGCAGGGCGATGTGACGCGGGACGCGCATGATGGCCCGGCCATCGCGGGCGAACTGCAGCGGCATGCGGGTTTCCGGCGGCACGCGCCCCCAGGCCCGCTGCGAGGCGCCGGCCATGATCGACAGGGAGACGATCCACAGGGCGTCGCCCACAATGCCCAGCCAGTTCATGATCGCGCTCCCCGCAAAATGCCCGCCAACCCATGACGCAGGACGGGGCCTTGAGTCCAGGCCGACCCTAGACCGTGACCTGGGTGCCCAGCTCCACCACGCGGCCGGGCGGGATCTTGAAGAAGTCCGTCGGGTTGGCGGCGTTGCGCATCAGATAGATGAACAATCGATCCTGCCAGAGCGGCATGCCTGACTGGGCCGAGGGCACCACCGAGCGGCGGCCGAGGAAGAAGCTGGTGGCCATGATGTCGAACTTCAGGCCGAGCTTGCGGCAGAGGCCCAGCGCCTTGGGCAGGTTCGGGCTTTCCATGAAGCCGTAGGCCACGGTGACCTTCTTGAAGTCCTCATTGACCGGCTCGATCTTGATCCGGTCCTCATCCTTGACCCGCGGGGTCTCGGTGGTGCGGACGGTCAGGATGACGTTCTTCTCGTGCAGCACCTTGTTGTGCTTGAGATTGTGCATCAGGGCCACCGGCGCCACGTCCGGATCGGAGGTCAGGAAGATGGCCGTGCCGGGCGCCCGGTGCGGCGCGCGGGCCTTGAGGATTTCGGTCAGCTCGGTCAGCTGGATGCTGTCGCGACGGGTCTTGTCGGTGAGGATCTGCGCGCCGCGGGTCCAGGTCCACATGACCAGCACCAGGGCGCCCCCCATGACCAGCGGGAACCAGGCGCCCTGGGGGATCTTCAGCAGGTTCGACGAGACGAAGACCATGTCGATGAGGCCGAAGGCGCCGGCGGCCAGGGCCGCCTGCCACCAGGGCCGCTTCCACAGGGCGCCGATGATCACGAAGAACAGCATGCTGTCGACCAGCATGGAGCCGGTCACCGCAATGCCATAGGCCGCCGCCAGGTTGGACGAGGTCTGGAACATGGCCAGCAGGGCCAGCACGCCGGCCAGCAGCAGCATGTTGACCTGCGGCACATAGATCTGGCCCGCCAGGGTCTCGCTGGTCCGCCGGATGTCGATCCGCGGCAGCAGGCCCAGTTGCACCGCCTGCTGCGTCACCGAGAAGGCGCCGGTGATCACCGCCTGGCTGGCGATGACGGTGGCTGCTGTCGCCAGGATCAGGATCGGCCAGAAGGCGAATTCCGGGATCATCTCGAAGAAGGGGTTCAGCCGCGCCTCGGGATTGTCGAGCACCAGGGCGCCCTGGCCCAGATAGTTGAGCAACAGGGCCGGCAGGACCAGATAGACCCAGGCGGCGCGGATCGGCCCCTTTCCGAAATGGCCCATGTCGGCATAGAGCGCCTCGGCGCCGGTGACCGCCAGGAAGACGCTGCCCAGGATGACAAAGCCGAGGAAGCCGTTGTCGAGCAGGAACAGCACCCCGTAGTGCGGCGACAGGCCCATCAGGATTCGGGGTGCGTCGAAGATGTGCAGGAGGCCCAGGGTCGCCAGGGTCAGGAACCACAGGGCGGTGATCGGCCCGAAGAAGCGCGCCACGCTGGCCGTGCCGCGCGACTGCACCATGAACAGCGCGATCAGGATGCCGGCCGAGATGGGCAGCACGAAGGGCGCTAGCGCCGTGCCGAGGCCCGGCGCCACCTTCAGGCCTTCCACGGCGCTGAGCACCGACAGGGCGGGGGTGATGATGCCGTCGGAATAGAACAGGGCGGCGCCGACCATGCCCAGGAAGAAGACCGCGCCGGATCGGCGGCCCAGCGCGCGGCGGGCTAGGGCCATCAGGGCCAGGGTGCCCCCCTCGCCCTTGTTATCGGCCTGCAGCAGGAAGACCACATACTTCAGGGTGACGATCAGGATCAGCGCCCAGGTGACCAGGGAGACCACCCCGAACACCGCCAGCTCGTTGGCCCCGCCGCTGCGGGAGTGGGCCAGGGCCTCGCGCATGGCGTAGAGCGGGCTGGTGCCGATGTCGCCGAAAACCACGCCGACGGAGCCGAGGGCGAGCGCCCAGAAGCCTTCCGCCTTGGGGTGAGACGCATCTCCATGCGTCTCTGCAGCCGATGGGGTCGGCTCACTCATCCAGACTCTCCGGAGACCGTGGGGGCGGTGTCTCGTAATCCCAGACAGGACGTCTGCGCCCCGACGATGCGGCGGGCGCGATACACCCTTTCCGCAAGGGGTTCAATCGTAGCCGACTCCCTCGCCCGCCCAGCCGGCTTGCCGTCGCCGCCGTCCTTGTCCACCTTCGCCGCCGATAGCCTGGGGCGCGCGGCGTCTCTTTATCGCCGTAGGAGCGCAGATGGACCGTCGATTGGCCCTGGTGACCGGGGCGTCCGCCGGCATCGGCGCCGCCTTCGCCCGGACCCTGGCCGCCCAGGGCCACAACCTCGTCCTCACCGCCCGGCGGACCGAGCGTCTGGAGGCCTTGGCCGCCGAGCTGCGAGATCGCCACGGGGTGGACGTGCTGCCGCTGGCCGCCGATCTGGCGGATCCAGCCGCGCCCGCAGCTCTGGAAACCGCTCTGGCCGCCCAGGGCCTGAGCGTGGATATTCTGGTGAACAACGCCGGCTACGGCCTGCCTGGCGGCTTCGGCGACAATAGCTGGAACGATCAGGCCGCCGTCCTGCAGGTCATGCTGACCGCCCCGTGCGAACTGGCCCACCGGGTGCTGCCGGGGATGCGCGCCCGCGGCTATGGCCGCATCGTCAATGTCGCCTCGGTGGCGGGGCTGACGCCGGGCGGAGTGGGACTCTATGGCCCGGTGAAGGCCTTCCTGATCGGCTTCTCCCAGAGCCTGCATCAGGAGTGCGTCGGCAGCGGCGTCCATGTGAGCGCCCTGTGCCCAGGCCTGACCTGGTCGGAATTTCACGACGTCAACGGCATGCGCGAGCCCCTGAACCGGACCACGCCGCCCTGGCTCTGGATGGACGCCGAAACCGTGGTCGCCGCGGGGCTGGCGGCGGTGGAGGCCAACCGGCCCGTCTGCGTGCCCGGGGCCGTCAACAAGGTCCTGGCCGGCCTCGCCTGGCTCCTGCCCGACCGCTGGGTGATGGCGATCACCGCCGCCCAGGGCTGGCGGTCGCGCAAGCCCTGAGACGACGGCGCCTCTCACTGGGCGACATAGGGGTTGGCGGCCTCGTTGAGGATCACCCCGCTGGTGGCGTCGGCGATCCCCACCAGCACGAACTGCACCGCCATGGCGCAGAGGATCAGGCCCAGCACCCGCACGACGATGGTCATGCCGATCCGCCCGAGGATCTTGCTGATCACCGGCGCGGCCCAGAAGCAGAGCATGACCACCAGGGCGATGGCGCCGATCACCCCCACCCCGATCGCCGCGCCCGCCAGGCCAAAGGCCTTGGCCTCGCTGGCATAGATGACCACCGACGAGATGGCGCCTGGGCCGATCAGCAGCGGCATGGCGAAGGGCACGATCAGCCGTTCGAACTTGCGTCCCGCCCGCCCCTTCGGGTTTTCGTCGCCCTCGGCCATGGCCGAGAAGGTGGCGGTGAAATCGTCCCGGGCCATCTCCAGGCCCAGCAGGAACAGGATGATGCCGCCGGCGATCCGGAAGGCTGGCAGGGAGATGCCGAAGAAGGCCAGCAGGGCCAGGCCCGAGAAGTAGAAGAAGGTCAGGAAGCCCAGGATGAACAGGGCGATATAGACGGCCACCAGCCGCGCATCGCGGCCCTTGCTGCCCTGGGTCGCGGCGCCGAACAGGGGCACGTTGCCGATCGGATCGATCAGGGCGAACAACGCCACGAAGAAGTTGACCGCGAACTCAGCCTGGCTCATGCCTCGCTCCTAGCCCAAATTTGAAGCGGCGCCGATCTCCCTTATGGGGCGGGACCGGCGCAAATCCGCCCGGAGCCTGCGCCATGACCGCCGCCGCCCGCCTGGAGACCGCAGCCGCCGCCGATCCGCGCCTGATCGTGCCCCTGGACCTGCCCGACCTCGACCAGGCCCGCGCCATGGTCGAGGCGCTCGGCGAGGCCGTCAGCTTCTACAAGGTCGGGCTGGAACTGTTCGCGTCCGGCGGCATGACCCTGGCCCGCGACCTCAAGGCCCAGGGCAAGCAGGTGTTTCTGGACTGGAAGCTGCACGACATCGGCACGACGGTGCAGCGCTCGGCCGCCGTGCTGGCCGACTCCGGCTGCGACTTCCTCACCGTCCATGGGGAGCCCCAGGTCATGGCCGCCGCCGTGCGCGGTCGGGGGCGTTCAGACCTGAAGATCCTGGCCGTCACCGTGCTGACCAGCCTGTCGGATGAGGACCTGCTGGAGATGGGCTTCACCGAAAGCGCCCGGTCCCTGGTGGAGCGGCGGATCCATCATGCGGTGGCCGCCGGCTGCGACGGGGTGATCGCCAGCCCCCATGAGGCGCAGCTGGCCCGGGCCATCGGCGGGCCGGACTTCCTGGTGGTGACGCCGGGCGTGCGGCCCGACTGGGCGGCCAGGAACGATCAGGCCCGCGCCGCCACCCCGGCCCAGGCCCTGGGCGCCGGGGCCTCGCACATCGTTTGCGGCCGCCCGATCACCGGCGCCAACGATCCCCAGGCTGCGGCCCTGCGGATCGTCGCGGAGATGGCCGGCGCCTAGCGCCTGAGTCAGTGGCCCTTGCCGCCCTTGCCGCCGTGACCGCCCCCGTAGCCGCCCTTATGGCCGCCATAGCCCCCGTGGCCATAGGCGTAGCCGCCGCGCACCGAGACGCTGGCTGAGGCCCGGGCGGACGCCGAGGCCGAGGCGTAGGACGAGGCGCGGCCGGAGCCGCCGCCGTTGATGATCACATAGCCGCCCCCGCCGTAGCCGCCCGAGGGGATCGGGCCGACGCCGCCTGAGTCGGCGAAGAAGCTCATCGGCAGGACCTCGCCGTGGGCCGAACCGCAGGCCGAGGCGCAAGGAACGCAGCACGGACCATAGCCGGGCGCCTGGACCGGCGGATAATGCTGGGCGGGCGGATAATAGGCGTTCGGCGGGCCGTAGTCGGGCGTCGGATAGGGCGCCGGGCCGTATTGCGGCGGCCCGTAACCCGGCGGCGGGTGGCCGTAGGGCGAGGGCTGGGGATAGCCGTACTCCTGGCGGTAGGGGCCGTATTCCTGCTCGTAGCCCCGCGTCCCGTAGGCGTCGCTCACATAGGCCTGCTCATAGCCGTAGCTCTCGCTATAGCCGGAACTGCGCTGGTAGGCCTGCTGGCCCTGGTCGACGCCATATCCGCCGGCATAGCCGCCGCCGTAGGGCGCTGCGCAAGGACTGTAGGAGGGGCAGGCGACGGCTGCGCCGCCCACGGCCAGGGTGAGGGCGAACGCCGCGAACAGGCGGATGGGCCAGGACATCATACGCTCCGGATACATAACTTAACGGAACGCTAACGCGCCAGACCGGTCGCCACGAGTCCTTGCAAGCCCTGCGCGAGCTTGGCCGCTGGCGGACAGGCGACCGGCCTAGAAGTCGACCGCGATGCCCTTGCGCTCCCAGTCGCCGAACCGGGTAGGCTCCAGGCCCTTGGGCCCGCCCTGCTCGGCGGCCGGGGCGGCCTGCGCCGCCTCAGCCTGGCGACGGGTCTCGGCCTCCTCCAGGGCGCGACGGGCGGCCGGAGTCAGGGGCTTGTCGGGGGCGGCGTTGGGGGGAGGCGCGTCGGTCATGGACCAGATTTAGGACGCCGGGCGCGGCGGCGCCAGTCACGGCGGGCGCCGGTCCAAATCATCGCAGCGCGCGATCTTTCCTTGCCTGAGGCCTGCGGAGCGGGCACGTCGCAGCCGGTGAACGAAGACAACGATCTTGGCCTCCCCGCCCGGGGCGCCGCCCTCGACATCCTGACCGCCGCCCTGGCGCGCCGCACCGGCCTGGAGGAGGCGATCTCCACGCCGGCCTTCAGCGCGCTGTCGCCCCGGGACCGCGCCTTCGCCCGCGCCCTGGCCATGGCCACCCTGCGCCGGCTGGGTCCCATCGACCGGGCGCTGGACGCCAAGCTGGCCAAGTCGCCGCCCGATGGCGTGCGCCAGATCCTGCGGATCGGCGTGGCCCAGGCCTTCCTGATGGACACCCCGCCCTTCGCCGCCGTGGCCACCAGCGTCGATCTGGCCGCCACGCGGCGGGACACCCGGCCCTTCAAGGGGCTGGTCAACGCCGTATTGCGGGGCCTGCTGCGCGAACCGCCGGCCCTGGACGATCCCGAAGCCCTGCCGCCGCCCTGGCTGATGGCGCGCTGGAGCGCGGCCTATGGCCCCGAGGCGGCGCTGAAGATCGCCGCGGTGATCGCCGAAGAGCCGGCCACCGACCTCTCCGTCCGCGACCCCGCCACGGCCCAGGACCTGGCCGCTGAGCTGGAGGCCGAAATCCTGCCGGGGGGGAGCCTGCGCACCGCCCGGCGCGGCGACCTGGCGACCTGGCCGGGCTTCGAGGCCGGCGCCTGGTGGGTGCAGGACGCCTCGGCGGCCATCCCCGCCCGCCTGCTGGAAGCCGGTCCCGACCAGCAGGTGCTCGACCTCTGCGCCGCCCCGAGATCGGAAGAGCACACGTCTGAACTCCAGTCACGTCGTAATCTCGTATGCCGTCTTCTGCTTGAAAAAAAAAACACATCCAGCATCGCCAGCGCATGACGTCGCCGCCCACCCACACAGCACCAGACAACGCTGCACACAGTCAAGCTCATCACTCCTCACTATGC
>CALEOQ010000245.1 GCA_937910255.1 uncultured Caulobacteraceae bacterium
GGTTGTAGTCGTGGGTGACATGTGACACGGGGTGTGTGTTTTTTTTTTTTTTTTTGTTTAATGAGACGGCGACCACCGAGTTCTACACTCTTTCCCTACACGACGCTCTTCCGATCTGCGTCAGGCGCCTGCGCCCTGCGTCGTCGCCGAAATTAGGCCTATCCGAGCGAACCCGGTTCATTTTGGGACTCGCGTCCAGGTAGCTTTGGTCCTATGGGGTGACAGCGACGGGGGCGGGCGCGTCAGGGAGCTGAGCGTGCTGAAGTTACGTCGCGTATTCGACACCGAACATCATCATTTTCTGGCGGGTTTCCAGGTCTGCCTGGTGGCGCTGCTGGCGGGCGGTCTGGCCATGGCCGCGCCCTATATCAGCCAGGAGCGCCCCGAACTGCGGGTGGCCAAGCTGACCTCGGGCCAGATGGACACCGTGGCCTTCGCCCGCCTGACGGGCGCCATGGACCCGGCCATGCTGAGCGTGGCCGACCGGTTCGCCCCGGCCCCCATCGCCCCGGCCTTCGCCCACATCAACCGCGCCACCGGCGTCATGGAGGGCCTGGACGGCGCCCCTGAGCCCGCCATCCTGCGCCTGCAGGACATGGACGAGGCCGAGGCGCGGCTGTGGAACGCGTCCAACCCGACCTCCACCCTGCCCAACCCGGCCGCTCGGCCCTTCCGCATATCCGGCGGCGCGTCGCACCAGGCCCGCGCCCTCGATTGCCTGGCGGCGGCCATCTATTACGAAGCCCGCTACGAGTCCGTGGACGGCCAGCGGGCCGTGGCCCAGGTGGTGCTGAACCGCGTGCGCCATCCGGCCTATCCGGCCTCGGTCTGCGGCGTGGTGTTCCAGGGCTCGGAGCGCACCACCGGCTGCCAGTTCACCTTCACCTGCGACGGGGCCCTGGCCCGGGCGCCCGACCCCGAGGGTTGGATGCGGGCGCGCCAGATCGCCGAGGCGGCCCTGTCGGGCCATGTGATGAAGGGCGTCGGCAACGCCACCCATTATCACGCCAGCTATGTGGCCCCCTACTGGAGCCCGAGCCTGATGAAGGTGGCCACGGTGGGCGCGCACATCTTCTATCGCTGGATGGGCGGCTGGGGCCTGCCCGGCGCCTTCGGCGGCGCCTATAGCGGCGATGAATCCGTCGGCTTCCGGGTCGCGGCCCTCAACCGCCTCTCTGGGCCCGGCGAGGTCCAGATGGTGGCCATGACCGAGGTCGTCGATCCCCTGGGCGCGACCCAGGTCGGCGGCGATGACGCCGGCCAGGGCGAAGGCGACCGGGACGTCCAGGTCGTCGAGGTGGCGACCATCGACCACGAGCTGGTGGCCGAACCCCAGGCCGTGGTGTCCCAGGCCGAAGGCCTGGTGCCCGCCGAGGACCTGGACTGGACCGGACGGGTCAAGCCCCGCGGCCCCTCCCGCCTGGCCATGCCCACCACCAGCTTCTAAGGCGCGCGCCGAGGAAGGCGCTCACGGCTCCAGGCCTCAGCCGGTGAGCCGCGGATTCTGCTCGGCGGTGAAGGCCGCCACATCTTCCAGCAGGCCATCGGCCGCCATGCGCACCAGGTCGCCGCCCTTTTCCGGGGTGGCCTGGGCGGGGTCTGAGCCCATGCGGCCGTCGGGATAGCGGGCGCGGAAGTCCAGGGCCTCGCGGATCGGCCCTGATGGCGCGATCTTCGGCGAATAGTCCGCCGTCTTGATGGAGTCCGGATAGGCCCATTGGGTCACGGCGATCTCGGACGGGGTTGCATGGCCCCCGTGACCCACAGGGAACTGGCTCGTGGCCAGGCTCATCACGCCCTTCAGCTCCCACCAGTTCTTCAGCTTGCAGGAAAACCCGCGGGGCTTTCCGGCGAAGCTCGCCTCGGCATAGAGCTCGGAGAAGGCCGCCTCGATGGTGGCCACATTCCCCCCGTGGCCGTTCAGGAAATAGATCTTCTCAAAGCCGTGGGCCGAGAGGGACCGGCACCAGTCGCCGATGGCGGCGATGAAGGTGGAGGGCCGCAGGGAAATCGTGCCCGGAAAACCCAGATGATGCTGGGCCATGCCGATGTTGAAGGTCGGCGCCACCAGGATGTCGCCGCTCTTCTGCGCCTCATGGGCGATGATCTCGGGGCACAGCCAGTCGGTGCCCAGGAGACCCGTAGGGCCATGCTGCTCGTTGGAGCCGATGGGGACGACCACGGTCCGGGAGCGGTTCAGAAAACCCTCGACCTCGGCCCAGGTGGACATGTGCAGCAGCATGGCAGGGTCTCCGCGGTCGGCGCCAAAGGGGGTGTCAGGGGGGCGTCAGGGATTCGACATAGGCCTTCCCCGCGCCCGAGGTAAGGGCCGCCGCCGCCTCAGATGCCGGCATACCACTCGTAGCCGCGGTCTTCCCAGAATCCGCCCTGGCCGCCGGCGATCTGGGCGAAGCTCTCCACCGCTTCGATCCGCATCACATATTTGGCGTGCTTGTAGCCCAGCTGGCGCTCCACCCGCAGGCGCAGGGGCGCGCCGTGGGCCACCGGCAGGGCCTGACCGTTCATCTCGTAGGCCAGGATGGTCTGTTCGTGGAAGGCGTCGACCAGGTCGATGCTCTCGTAATAGAGCCCCCGGTCGCCGGCCGCATTGGGGTCGAGCCGGTCGGCGCAATGAAAGACGATGTAGCGGGCCTCTCGCTTCAACCCCGCCTCGTCCAGCAGGGCCGAGAGCCTGGCCCCGGTCCACTGGCCGATGCAGCTCCACCCCTCGACGCAGTCGTGGCGGGTGATCTGTGTCCGGGCCGGTCGGGCGCGCAGGTCATCCAGGCTGAGCGCCAAGGGCCGCTCCACCAGGCCGTCGATCTGCAGGCGCCAGTCGGAAAAGCCGTTTTCGACCAGCGCCTGATAGGCCGGCTCGCCGGGGCGGCGGGTGCCGTTGGCGCGGAAGTCGGGCGAAATGTCCTTGGCCTCGAACTCCCGGGCCAGAGCGCTCCGGCTCAGGATCAGGCGCTGGGCCGCCTGGGTCAGCCCCTCGGCCCTGGCGAGGCCGGCCTTGAGCGCCGGGTTGCGGTTGAGCTGGTCGCAGCCGGCCAGGGTGAGGCCCAGCAGGCTGGCGCCCAGGCCCGAGAGCAGCCCGCGGCGGTGCGGATTGGGAGCGGTCATGACGGGTCTCCGTCCTGGGGCGTGGGGGCGGGTCCAGGCCCTGGTCCTGCGCCGCCGGTGATCATCGCCCGTATCTGGCCGATGGGACCGGACGCCAGCACCATGGCCAGGTGGACGATCACGAAGGCGACGATCAGGGTGGCCGTGATGAAGTGGATGGTCCGGGCCGACTGACGGCCGCCGAAGATCTCGAAGGTCCAGGGCCAGGCGGCGTTGACGCCGGGCGACATCCCCAGGCCCGACAGCACCATCAGCGGCAGGAGCACGAAGATCACCGCCAGATAGGCCAGCTTCTGCAGGCTGTTGTAGCCGTGCGCCGCGGCCCCCTTGGGAAAGCGCAGGCGGGCGTGCTCGACGATCTCGGCCCACAGGTGGCGCGGCGAAAGCTCGGTCCGCCCAGGCGCCAGATCCCGCCGGAAATGCCCTGAGGCCAGGCCCCAGGCCAGATAGATCACCCCATTGGCCGCCAGCACCCAGGCGAAGAAGAAGTGCCACCGCCGGCCATCGGCCAGGGAGCGATAGCTGGGCAGGGTGGCCCAGGCCGGGAAGCCCCGGCGCTGGCCATCCGACAGACCAAACAGGCCGGTGGTTTCCAGCTTGATCGGGCCGACCTTTGTGAAGCCGGCCAGCCGGTCGCCCAGCGGCTCGGCGGTCATCGCCGCCCAGGGCTCGGCGAAGGTCGAGGTGTGGCCCCAATAGAGGGCCGGGTGGGCGTTGAAGATCTGCAGTCCGCTGCCCAGCAGGACGAAGAGGGCCACCACATTGATCCAGTGGGTCAGCCGCACGGGCAGGCTGTGACGGCGGCGGCGGCGGCGATCGGGGGCCGCAGCGTCAGGTGTCGTCTCGTCCATGAACTTCGGTCCTGATCCGCCCCCCGGCAGACTAGCGCTCGACGGCAGGCTGGAACAGGCCCCCGCCCTGCGCGCTCTGCCTTCATACGCAAACCAAGGAGGCTCAGATGTCTGGACCCGATACGAAACATCGCACCCCGGTGGAAAATCCGCCGCCGGAAGCGCCCGTCCGCAGCCAGGAGGAGCAGATCGAACGCACCGGTCGCGGCCCTGAGGTGACCGGCGAAACCGAAGAGGCGCCCGAAACACCCGGCGAAAGCGACGGCAAGGCCTGAAGACCGGCCAAGGGGGCGCGCCGAGCGTTGCCGTCAGCGCGCGGGCGCCCCTAAGGTCTGCGCCGCCCTTACGGGCGGAGCGACGGGGGGAAGCGGCATGGCCTGGAACGGCGGAACCGAAATCTGGGTGGGCGGGGTCAACACCTGGGAATGCGACGAGATGGGCCATCTCAACGTGCGCCATTGGGTGGCCAAGTCCATGGAGGCCCTGGCCGGCCTGGCCGCGGCTCTGGGCATGCCCGACGCCTTTTCACCCCTGGCCCAGTCCACCCTGGTGGTGCGCGAACAGCACATCCGCTTCCTGCGCGAGGCCAAGCCCGGCGCGGCCTTGACCGCCCGCGGCGGCGTGGCGGCCATGGGCGAGGATGAGGCCCGGCTGCTGATCGTCATGCTGCATCCCGACGGAACACCGGCCGCCACCTTCCAGACCGTGGTGCGTCACGTCACCGCCGACGGCGCGAGGGCGTTTCCCTGGCCGCGCAGGATCATGGAGGCCGCCCAGGCCCTGCAGGTGGACATCCCCGACTTCGCCGCCCCCCGCTCGATCGCCCTGGGGCCCGTCGGCGAGAGCCAGGGCAGCCTCGCCAAGGCCGACGCCATGGGCCTCAAGCGCATCGGGCTGGGCGTCATCGGCGCGCCGGACTGCGACGGCTTTGGCCGCATGCGCACCGAAATCCTGATGGGCAAGATTTCCGACGGCATCCTGCACCTGCTGGGTTCCGACCGGGGCCTGGCCGAGCCGGCGGTCGAAGGCGGGCCTGCGCCGCGCATCGGCGGGGCGGCGCTGGAATACCGCCTGGTGCATTTCGCCTGGCCGAAGATCGGCGACCGCTTCGAACTGCGCTCGGCCACCGCCCATGTGGAGGAGCGCTTCCGCCTGCTGCGCCACTGGATGATCGACCCGCTCAGCGGCCGGCCCTGGGCGAGCGCAGAGAATGTCGCCGTCGGCTTCGATCTCGACGCCCGCAAGGTGGTGCGCCTGGCGCCGGCCACGGTTGCGGCCCTGCAGTCTAAGGCCCGCCCGGAGATGGCTCTTTAGGCGGCGACCTCGGCGACCGCCTGGGCCAGGGCTTGGCGAACCAGCTCCGGACGTTCCATGGGCAGGAAGTGGCTGGTCCCTGGCACGGTCTCGATCCGGTAGCGGCCGGTGGCGCTCAGCGTCTCGATGTGGTCGTCGATCCGGCAGGTGGATCCATGCTCGGCCCTGAAGATCCGCACCGGACAGGGACAGGCCAGCGCCGCGGCCCAGGCCTGGCCGTCATAGACCGAGAAGTTCGAGGCCTCCCAGGCCGGCGCGCAGGCCAACTCCACCCGACCATCCTCCAGATCGTGGAAACCAGCGGCCACATAGTCGGCCAACTGCTCGTCCGACCAGGTCTTGAAGGCGCCCCGGCCCTGGTAAGCGGCGAAGGCGGCGTCGCGGCTGTCGAACACCGGCCGCCGGCGCAGGGCGCCCTGGACCATGGGCGACTGGGCGATGTCGGGGGGCGCCAGCTCCGTGCGGATGGGGCTCAGCACAGGATCGAACAGCACCAGCCGGGCGATGGCTTCGGGCGCCTGGGCGGCCGCCATCAGGCTGGTGGTCGCCCCCATGGAATGCCCCGCCACCACCACCGGGCCGGTCGTCACATGGGGCAGCAGGGCCAGCAGGTCGTCGCGATAGTCCGCCCAGCCCGGCCGGTTCTCCACCACGGTGGGCAGGCGGGTCGCCCCATGGCCGCGCAAGTCAATGGCCAGGATCCGGAGTCGATCGGCCAGCGGACCAAGGATGGTCCGATAGGTCCGGGCGTTGAAGCCGTTGGCGTGGCAGAAGACGATGTCAAAGGGCTGGTCGGCCGGTCCGTACTCCAGGGCCGCCATCTCCCCGCCCCGGCTGGGCAGGGGAAACCGGCGAACCCGCGGCGTCACATCGACCATGCCATCCATCGGCGAGTCCTCAATCCAAAACGATTTGGGGCGCCGTGAAGCTGGGTCAGGACGCGAAGCCTCCATATATCCCGACTCAACCCTGACCCAAGGAGAGGTTCGCCATGGCCATCGCCACCATCGGCTATGAGGGCAAGACCCAGGCCCAGATGATCGACGCGTTGAAGGCCGCCGGGGTCGAGCTGGTGGTCGATGTCCGCGCCGTCGCCGCGTCGCGCCGGCCGGGCTTCTCCAAGACCATACTGGGCTCAAGCCTGGAGGCAGAAGGCATCGGCTATGAGCACCTCCGCTCCCTGGGCACCCCCAAGGCCGGCCGAGACGCCGCGCGATCGGGCCGCATCGCAGAGATGCGCGCCATCTTCGAGGCCCACCTGGCCGAACCCCAGGCCGTCACCCAGCTGGCCCGCGCCCAGGAGCTGGCCGGGCGGAAGAAGGTCGCCCTGCTCTGTTTCGAGGCCCGGGCCTGCGACTGTCACCGGGCGATCGTGGCTGAGCGGCTCTGCGAGGCCCTGGATCAGCCGGTGGAAGACCTCTGAGGGCTTGGCCTTCCCTGCGTCAGGGGGCGATGATGGGGCAAAGATCCAAACCGAAGCCGAGGGATACGCCATGACCGCCGCCCATTCGAACGACGCCGCCGCCATCCCGGCGCTGGGCCCCTGGACCTGTTTCGATGTGGAGATCGAGGCGGGCGTGGCGCACATCAAGCTCAAGCGGCCCGAGGCCTACAACAGCATGATCCGGGACTTCTGGAACGAGCTGCCGGTGATCGTCCGCGACATCAACGACAATTTCCGGGCCCGCTGCATCGTCATCTCGTCCACCGGCAAGCACTTCTCCGCCGGCATGGACCTGGCGGTGTTCGGCGGCGGCGGGACCTCGAACGCCGATGGCGGGGCGGCGGCCGACCGTTTCATCGCCGCCGAGGGCCAGCGCCACCATATCCGCTGGCTGCAGGACTGCTTCAGCTGTCTCGATGAGGCCCGCATGCCCGTCCTGGTGGCCATCCAGGGCGGCTGCATCGGCGGGGCCATGGACATGACCAGCGCCTGCGACATCCGCTACGCCACCGAGGACGCCTTCTTCTGCGTGCAGGAGATCAATATCCGCATGACCGCCCCCTTCGCGAATATCTGACGAGCGGTGGTTAGGGGATGGGTGTACACCTGTCTGGGGGCGTGCGACATCAACACC
>CALEOQ010000246.1 GCA_937910255.1 uncultured Caulobacteraceae bacterium
TTGCCTACGGCCAGGGACTGGTCCAGGCGCGGACGAAGCGCGCCCATCCGTTGCGGCGGCACCTTGGCGGTGAGGGTGGCGTCGGCGCCTTCGCCGCTGACCTTTAGGGTGGCCATGTCGGCCGGGCCGAGCAGCAGGCCGAGGTCCGAAGGGTTGATCGGCGAGGCCTGCACCTGGACGAGCAGCTGGCCCGGGCCCGGCTCAGGCGTCGGCACGCGCTCCAGCGACAGCCGAAGCTCGCCATCGGCGGTGATCAGTGACCGCAGTTCCAGGCCGGTGGTCTTCACAGCGTCGCTCATGGGCGTCTCCCTTGTTTCGTTGGCGGGAAACTGGGGCGCCGTGGCGCGGGCCACAAGGCCGCGTCATGGAAATCAGCCCTGACCGTCGTCCCGGAAATAGGGCTCGACCTCACCCTGCAGCTTCACGGTGACCGGATTGCCCTTACGGTCCAGGGTCTTGCCCACCGCCAGGCGGACCCAGCCCTCACTGACGCAGTACTCGTCGACATTGTTCTTTTCGACGCCCTTGAAGCGCACGCCCACGCCGCGGGCCAGGGCCGCCTCGTCATAGTGAGGACTGTCAGGATTGGTGGCCAGGCGGTCGGGGGGCGTGTCGGTGGTCATGGTCAGGCTCCAGAGGTCGGAGCGGTTCATAGGCCGAACGACGCGGCGCGCCAACCGTCACGACGTCAGCCGCCGACCCGGGCGGCGGCCAGTCTCACGTGAAGGGTCGCCACCACCTGGGCGCCCTCGCCGACGGCCGCGGCCACCCGCTTGACCGAGCCACAGCGAATGTCGCCGATGGCGAAGGCGCCGTCCAGGCTGGTCTCCAGCAGGGTGCGGGGCGTGTCCAGATCCGCGCCCGTGCGGATGAAGCCCTTGGCGTCCAGTTCGATGCCTGAGCCGGCCAGCCATTCGGTCTTGGGTTCGGCGCCGATGAACAGAAAGAGGTGGCCGACCGCCAGGGCCGCAACCGCGCCGGTGCGCACATCGCGCCAGATCACCTGCTCAAGACGGCCGGCCTGGCCCTTGAGGTCGCAGATCTCGGCGTGCGGCATGAGGGTGACGTTGTCCAGGGCGCCGAGGCGATCGACCAGATAGCTCGACATGCTGGCCCGCAGGTCCGGGCCGCGGATGAACAGGAAGACCCGCGCGCCCTGGCTCGCCAGATAGACCGCCGCCTGGCCCGCCGAGTTGCCGCCGCCGACCAGAGCCACCTCCTGCCCGGCGCACAGCCGGGCCTCCAGGGGCGAGGCCCAGTAGTGGACCGACGCGGCCTCGAAGGCTTCGAGGGTCGGAATGTCCAGCCTTCGGTAGCGCGCGCCCGCCGCGATCACGACGGCCCTGCACCGGGCCTGCTCGGCATTGGCCAGGGCCAGGGCGAAGCCGCCTTCGGGGTGCGGCGACAGGCTGGCGATCTCGGCTGGTATGGCCATCTCGACGCCGAACTTCTGGGCCTGATTATAGGCCCTGGCCATCAGGGCCATGCCGCTGATCCCGGTGGGGAAGCCGAGATAGTTTTCGATCCGGGCCGAGGCGCCGGCCTGGCCGCCAAAGGCCCGGCAATCCACCACCAGCACCGACAGGCCTTCGGACGCCGCATAGACCGACGTGGCGAGCCCCGCAGGCCCTGCGCCCACCACCACGACGTCAAAGATCCTGTCGGGATCCAGCGGTGCGACCATCCCCAGGCAACGGGCCAACTCCCCCTCGGTGGGATTCCGAAGAATCTCGCCATCCGGGCAGAGGACAAGCACGCCGCCTCCCGCCGGAGCGTCGGGGCGGTGGAGCAGGGCTGCGGCGCCCGCATCGGTCTGCGGGTCGAGGCTTTGCCTGGGATGGCCGCTTCGAGCCAGAAAGCCCTCCAGGCGCAGCACGTCGGGGTCGCCGGCCGCGCCGATGATCACCGGCCCGCCGCCGCCGCTTTCGAGCAGGCCCACCCGACGCAGGATCAGGGCGCGCATGATCCGCTCGCCCAGATCGGCCTCGGCCACCAGCAGGGCGCGAAGGCGTTCGGGCGAGAGTGTCAGGGCCTCGACCTCGTCCTCGGCTACCGCATCGACCAGGGCCGGACGCCCGGAGAGCTGCGCCAGTTCGCCGACGAACTGGCCGGCCCCCTGGCGCACTACCAGTTGCGGATGGCCGGTCTCATCCCGCCGGGTGATGACCACCTGGCCGGAGAGCACGATGGTCAGGCCGTGGCCGCGCTCCCCGGCCCGGGCGAGGGCCTCGCCTGCGGCGTAGCGCCGAGGTTCGGAAAACCGCCGCGCCTGCTCGATATCGCGGGCCTCCAGCACCGGGAACCGTTGGTGGTCCCTGGCGTCGGCGTGGGCGATCGAATCTGCCATGCCTCAGGTCTTTCGGTTCGAGTGCTGACGTCAGGCGGCCAGACCGGCCGTTCGGGCGCCGCTGCGGGGATTAGCCAGGGCCCACTCCAGGGCGAAGTCGGCCACCTCTTCCCAGCCTGCGTCAATGCCCGTCCAATGCGAGCGGCCGGGAAAGATGCGCAGCTCGGTCTTCGACGGCGCGCGCTTCTGGCGGTTGTAGATCGCCCGGGTCATGCTGGCGTCGGCGATCAGGTCCTTCTCGCCGCCGATGAGCAGCAGGGGCGCCCGGTCGGGATTGGCCCAGTCGATGGGCTTCACCGCGCCGAAGATGCCGTCCCAATAGACCTTGGCCGGGGTGGGCACAATGTAGCGGTCATAGTGCTCGTCGGCCTGGCTGGCCGGCAGGGTCTGGGCGAAGCGGGTGCGGAAGAATGTTCGCGACATGGTCTTCAGCTTGCCGCCGCTGAACGGGTCGAGCAGCACGGGCAGGGCCGAGACGATGGCGTGCGGGCCGAGCGGCACGCCGGGCGTCGGCGCCGGATCGATGGCGACGCCGACGGAACCCAGGCCCAGGTCCAGCAGATGCTGCACCACCACCCCGCCCAGGGAGTGGCCGATCAGGATCGGCGCTTCGGCCAAGCTGGCGATGATCTGCCCATAGTGGTCGATGATGGCGTTCTGGCCGACCTTGGCCAGGGCAGGGTCCGGGGCCTCGCGCAGCGCTTCGGGCATGCGGTCGTCCAGGGGCCAGTCGGGGGCCAGCACCGTATGGCCCTGGGCTTCATAGCGGGCCTTGAAGCCTTCCCAGCTGCGGGAATTGAGCCAGGCGCCATGGATCAGAATGATGGTCTTGCTCATGGGTCGTCCCTCCATCGCTGCAGACCGGGATCGATCCGCCATGGCGACGATGCGCCGCGGGCGCCGGCGGCCCAATTCTACATGGGGTTGCGGCGGCTATACCTAGGTATGGCGGCCCGTTCCGAGGTCTTGGGGCAGGCGGATACGAAAGCAGGCGCCAGGCGCCTCGTCCGCCAGGCCGATGTCGCCCCCATGGGCGTCCAGGATCGAGCGGCAGATGGCCAGGCCCATGCCCATGCCGGCCGCCCGGGTGGTGAAGAAGCTGTCGAACAGCCGTCCCTGGTGGGAGTCGGGCACGCCTGGGCCAGAGTCGGAGACAAGGGCGATGACGTCGTCAGGCCCGGCGCGGCTGGTGAGGCTCAAGGTCCGGCTCTGCGGGGGCTGGCCGGCCATGGCCTGGAGGGCGTTGAGCATAAGGTTGGCGACCACCTGCTGAAGCTGGGTCCTGTCGCCAAGGACGGGAGGAAGGTGCGGCGCAAGGTTCAGGACGAGCTGAGTCTGCTGGCTTTCAATCTCATGGCGCAGGAAGGCGACGGCGTCCTCGATCACGCCGTTCAGGTCCACCTGGGAGGACTCAGGCGCCTGGCCGCCAGCCATGCCACGGATGCGCGAGATGATCGCGGCCGCCCGTTCGGCGTCTGCCTGGATGCGGGCGATCAGGGCCTGGACTTCGGCGACATCCGGCGTCTCCCGGGCCAGCCAGCGCTGGCCAGCCGCGGCGTTGGTGGCGATGGCGGCCAGGGGCTGGTTCACCTCGTGGGAGATCGACGCCGTCAGCTCCCCAAGCATGGACACCCGCGCGGCATGGGCGAA
>CALEOQ010000247.1 GCA_937910255.1 uncultured Caulobacteraceae bacterium
GCTTCCATGGCGGGGGCGGGCATCGGGGCGGTGACGGCCGCGGGGGGCTCAACACCGCCGCCGCGCTCGGCGGGCTGCGGCAGGGGGAGAACCAGTATCTCTCCTGCCCGCCGGAGATCGCCCGCACCCTGCCCCGAGACCTGCAGGACCTGCTGGGCTATGCGCTGGGCGGCTACGCGCTCGGCTACTACACCCCGCCGCTGGCGCCCGGCGAGGGTCCGGAAATGGTCCCGCCCAGCT
Source organism: uncultured Caulobacteraceae bacterium (assembly GCA_937910255.1). Taxonomy (GTDB): domain Bacteria; phylum Pseudomonadota; class Alphaproteobacteria; order Caulobacterales; family Caulobacteraceae; genus Phenylobacterium. The sequence goes on from CALEOQ010000247.1 coordinate 241, forward strand.
ACGCCCTGGGCGGTGATGGCGAAGCGGCGGCGTTCGGGACGGCCGAGGACCTGGCGGCCATTGGCGCACAGGTGCGTGGCGGCTAGGACATAAGGAGGAGGAACAGGGGCCACTCCGGCTCGTTCGGCAAGGGACAACTGTCCCCACCTGAAGGAGCCCCCATGGCGGACCTCGCCGAACTCGAAGCCAAACTCTGGAAAGCCCTCAAGTCCGATCGCACCCTGATGCTGGGACTGACGGGGATTGAGGAGGGCCACAGCCAGCCGATGACCGCCCAGATCGAGGGTGATCAGGGCGGACCCATCTGGATCTTCAGCGCCAAGGGCGTGGACCTGGTGCAGGCCGCCGGGACCGGCCATCGGGCCATGGCCCACTTCGCCTCCAAGGACCACGAGCTGTTCGCCACCATCCACGGCCGGCTGATCCCCGACAACGACCGCGACGCCATCGAGCGCCTGTGGAACCCCTTCGTCGCCGCCTGGTACGAGGGCGGCAAGGACGATCCCAAGCTGCAGCTGCTGCGCTTCGAGCCGGAACGGGCGCAAATCTGGCTGAACGAACACAGCCTGTTCGCCGGCATCAAGGTCATGATGGGCCGCGATCCCAAGCAGGACTATGCCGACAAGGTCGGCGAAGTCCGGCTGGACTAGGGGGCCCACAGGGGGCCCGCTCGCGATCGGCTGCGGCGCATCAGCAGATCTGACGGGCCGCAGACGCCGGGCGGTCGGTGGCGGGGGCCTGCGGCCGACCAACTACTGGCGCGCCGCCGCCGCGCGCGCCTGGCGCTGGGCGTCCTCGCGCTTGTCCTGTTCGCTCGCTCGCTCCGGCAGCTCGAAAACCACCCGGGCGATGGCTCCAGGGTAGGCGAACGGCGGCGCATAGTCCTTGCAGACAGGCGCGGACGCCAGCCCGATGTCCATTCCTGTGCTCGAAAGCATCCCAAGCAGCCGGGGGATCTCGCCGGAGGCGGCCACCTCGCCATCGATGAGAAGGGTCACCGCGCCTTGCCGGTTATCCCCGCGCTCCACGCGAAGGACGATCTCGTGGCGGCCGGGCCGTAGCGGCGCCTGGGCGACCACGGCCGTATGGGCATGGAAGGCGTTGTAGTCGAACCGGACGCAACCCTCCTTGATATAGAGGACGAAGCCGGAGTTGATCGTGCCGCGATTGACCAGGGCGCCATCGCCGCCCGCTTCGGGATGATCGAGCTCCACGCGCATCGTCCACCCCCTGGCCACCGGCGGGCAGGCGTCGGACACCACGTGGGAGATGGGCGGATAATAGACGAAGCGTGCGCGGTTGGCCGGCAGCCCCGGTCGCCGGGCGGCCCGGAACGTCACGATCGCGGGGCGGTCGTCGAGGGGAAGCACCCCGTGTCGCTCGGCTTCCCGCCACCAGCCGTCCACCATCTCGGCAAGCCGTTCCGGATCCTGAGCAGCGAGGTCGTTGGCCTCGGCGAAATCCTCATCAAGGTTGTACAGTTCCCAGGCGTCGTCGTCCCAGGAGGTCCCTGCCGTATGGCGGGCCACCGCCTTCCAGCCGTCCGCCCAGAGGCCGCGATGGCCGAGCATCTCGAAGTATTGCGGGCCCCGCTCGATCTTCGCGGTCTCGTCCTTCAAGGTCGGCGCCAGGCTCTGGCCGTGAACCGGCATCTGCGGCACGCCCGCCACCACGTCCGGCGCTTCGAGGCCGACAAGGTCCAGTATGGTGGGCGTGATGTCGATCGCGTGCGCGAACGCGCGGCAGAAGCCGCTTGTCCGCTGCAGGCCCTTGGGCCAGTGCATCACCAGCGGATCCCGGACCCCGCCGCCGTGGGTGTTCTGCTTGTACCACTTGAGCGGCGTGTTTCCCACCTGCGCCCACCCCCAGGGGATGTTGGAGTGGCTCTCAGGCCCCCCGATGTCGTCGAGTCGCGCCACGGCTGCGTCGATGTTCTCCGGCATGCCGTTAAACCAGCGCATTTCGTCGAACACGCCCGTCGGTCCGCCCTCCTGGCTGGCGCCGTTGTCCGACAGGACGATCACCAGGGTGTCGTCCAGGCGATCCACTTCTTCCAGGAAGGCGAGCAGCCGCCCAATCTGCGCGTCAGTATGGTCGAGCTGCGCGGCGAAGGCCTCCTGAAGGCGGGCGGCGAACAGCCGCTCATTTTCCGAAAGCTCGGCCCACGGCCGAACGCCCGGGTTTCGGGGCGTAAGCACCGTGTTCGCCGGGATCAAACCCATCGCCTTCTGGCGTGAGAACCACTCCTCCCGTTCTGCATCCCACCCCCCGTCGAAGCGGCCCCGGTACTTTTGGAGGTAGGCGGCTGGCGACTGGTGGGGCGAGTGGGTCGCCCCGAAGGCGAGATAGAGGAAGAACGGCCGTTCCGGCACGAGGGAGATCTGGTCCCGAAGGAAACCGATCGAGCGGTCTACGATGTCTTCGGAGACGTGGTAGCCATCCTCCGGCCCGGCCGGCGGCGCGATATGGTGGTTGTCATAGGTCAGCTCCGGATAGAACTGATCGGTCTCGCCCTGCATGAAGCCGTAGAATCGGTCGAAGCCGCGGGCCAGCGGCCAGTTCTGGAAGGGTCCCGCCGCCGTGCACTCCGCCATCGGCGTCAGGTGCCACTTGCCTGTGGCGAAGGTGGCGTAGCCGTGCTCCCGAAGAATCTCGGCAAGCGTGGCGGCCGACCGCGGGAGATGGCCCCGCATGTTCGGGTAACCGGTGTCCATGTTCGAGACCGCGCGCATGCCGACGGCGTGGTGGTTGCGCCCCGTCAACAGGCAGGCGCGTGTGGGCGAGCAAAGGCCGGTCGTGTGGAAGTTGGTATACCGAAGGCCTCCGGCGGCGAGGCGGTCGATGTTGGGCGTCGCGATGGTCGATCCGTAGCAGCCGAAATGCCCGAAGCCGCTGTCGTCCAGGACGATGAGCACCACATTTGGCGCATTGGATGGCACGCTCGCCGGCGGCCACCAGGGGCTGGACTCGTAGACCGTGCGCCCGATCACGCCCTCGAAAGGCCCTCCGGAAGGGTGTGGGTAACTCATCTCGGTCTTCCCGTTCCAGTTCACGTAACGATACTATTGGAACGGCGTGACGGAAAGGGAACAGGTGGGAGGCGGCGGGACTTGACCGAGACTGTTCCGCCCAACTCAGGCTTTCGGCCAGACCGGCCAGACCGGCCTGGCCTTCGCCATCTCGGCCTGCCGTCGGCGCTAGGGGCCGCAGGTCCACAGGCCGTTGAAGACGCGGCTGGCGCCATCGGCGCGCTGGTAGGTGAGCGTGGCGGGATTCGGGGGCGACTCCCCGCTGCCGATCGGGGCGCCGGTCACCTCGATCACCACCGTCTTGCCTCGGCCCGCGAAGGTGGCGCCGCGCAGAATGCCGTCAAAGCCGCCGGGCGCGCCGACCCGCTCAACATAGTCGCCGACCTTGACCACCCCCTGGGCGGGATCGGAGGAAGCCACGAAGCCCTTGGCGTGCAGCAGAATCTGGTCCCCCGCACCCACGAAGGCGCAGGCCAGCTCCCCCGACAACCCGGCCGAGTCGATCTCGTCGCCGGTCAGCCCATTGAGCACGATGGCCGACCCATCGCCGCCCACCGTGTCTCCGGTCCCGCCGGGCGAGGGCGAAGCCGGCGGCGCGGACTCGGGGGCAACGGGCGGGGCAGGCGCTGGCGCCCCGGGCGGCTGCGCCCCCCCGGCCGGGCCCGCCCAGGCGGCGGTGCCCACGGCGGCCGCGAGCGGCGCCACGGCAGGTCGGAAGAGCACCCGCAC
>CALEOQ010000248.1 GCA_937910255.1 uncultured Caulobacteraceae bacterium
GGTGGGGGAGGGAGGTGGTGAGGTGGAGAGGATGGGGTGAGAGGGGGGGGGCTGATGGAGGGGGGGGGGGTGGGGGGGGTGGGGGTGTTTTTTTTTTAAGGATACGGCGACCACCGAGATCTACACTCTTCCCCTACACGACGCTCTTCCGATCTACCGATCCGTCCCGCCGACGCCGCGCGCGGCGAACCGAGGGGGCGGCCTTTCGGACGATCGGCACGGTGCAGATGTGGAAACCGCCGGGCTTCAGCGTGCGGGCGATCTCGGAGATGGCCCGGTCCGGGGCGAACAGGTGCTCGAAGACATCCTGGGTGACCACAATGTCGAAGGTCTCGTCCGCGAAGGTCTGCGCCTCCAGGTCCTCGCTCCGATAGCCGTGCGGATGGATCTCTCCCCAGGGGGTGGCGGGATCATACTGGGTCGCCACATAGCCGCGGCACTGCTCGCGTAAGCGATTGCTGGACACCGAGCAGCCCGAGCTCTCGTGCAGCGCCAGCTCCCGCCAATGGGGCGCAAGCTGGGCCAGCACGCGCATCATGGCCCGCTCGCGGGGCACCGACCCGCAGGTCAAGCATTTGAACCCGTCCCGCAGCCAAGAGTCGGCGGAGGCGAACACCACCTCCTGCTCGCAGACGGGACACCGGCCGTGGGACTCCAGGGCCGGTGCGTCGGTCATCTAGACCAGGGCCCCGTGGCAGTGCTTGAACTTCTTGCCCGAACCGCAGGGGCAGGGGGCGTTGCGGCCGGTCTGCTCCCAGCCGGCCGGAAGGGACGAGATGGGCAGGGCCTCGCGCTGGTCCCGGGCCATGCCGGAGGGCAGGGCGCCGGCCGTGGCCGCGTTCTCGCCGGTCAGCGGGTCGAGGTGCACTTCGACCAGGCGCTCCGGCGGGGGCGGCGCGGCGGGCGCCGGCTCCACCTGAATCTCCACGGTCATCATCCACTTGGTGACGTTGTGGCGCAGATCGGTGAGCAGCTTCTCGAACAGGGAGAAGGCTTCGGTCTTGTACTCGTTCAACGGATCGCGCTGGCCGTAACCGCGAAGGCCGATGACGTTGCGCAGGTGGTCCAGATGCATCAGGTGCTCGCGCCACTGCAGGTCGATGGTCTGCAGCAGGAAGCTCTTTTCGAGCATCCGCATCCGCTCGGGGCTCAGCATCACCTCGCGCTCGGCGGCCCGGGCCTCGGCGGCCTCGGTGATCCGCTCGTGGATCTCCTCGTTGGCGATGCCGTCCTCGGCCGCCCATTCGCGCACCGGCAGCTCCAGGCCCAGCAGTTCGCGGACCCGTTCGTCCAGGCCTGCGATATCCCACTGCTCGGCATAGGCCTTGGGCGGCAGATGGCGGTTGACCATGTCCTCGATGGTGTCGGCGCGCATCTCGGCGATGACGTCGGTGAGGTCCTGGGCCTCCATGAACTCCTGGCGCTGCTCAAACACCGCCTTGCGCTGGTCGTTCACCACGTCGTCGTATTTGAGCAGGTTCTTGCGGATCTCGTAGTTGCGCTGCTCGACGCGCTTCTGGGCCGTGGCGATGGCGCCGTTCAGCCACTTGTGGGTGATCGCCTCGCCTTCCTGGACGCCGAAGGTGCGCATGATCGAGTCCAGCCGGTCGCCGGCGAAGATGCGCAGCAGATCGTCCTCGCAGGAGAGGAAGAACTTCGAGCGACCCGGGTCGCCCTGGCGGCCCGTCCGGCCGCGGAGCTGGTTGTCGATCCGGCGGCTCTCGTGGCGCTCGGTGCCCAGGACGTAGAGCCCGCCCGCGGCCAGAGACTTTTCCTTGAGATCGGCGATGTCGGCCTCGATCTCGTCGCGGCGGGCCTGGGCGGCCTCGGCGTCAGGCTCGATGCCCAGGCCGCGCTGCTCGTCGCGCCACTTGGCCAGGCGCAGGTCGATGCTGCCGCCCAGCTGGATGTCGGTGCCGCGGCCGGCCATGTTGGTGGCGATGGTCACCGCGCCCGGTACGCCGGCGTCGGCGACGATCAGGGCTTCCTGCTCGTGATAGCGGGCGTTCAGCACATTGTGCGGGATGCCGGTCTGGCTCTTGCCCTGATATTCGAACACGTGGGTCTTGAGCATTTCCGACAGCAGTTCGGACTTCTCGATCGAGACAGTGCCCACCAGGATCGGCTGGCCTCGGACATAGCATTCCTCGACCTGCTTGAGGATCGCCTGGTTCTTCTCGGCGGCGGTGCGATAGACCTCGTCGTCCTCGTCCACCCGGGTGACCGGCCGGTTGGTGGGGATCTCGACGACCTCCATCTTGTAGATGTCGCCGAATTCCTGGGCCTCGGTCGAGGCCGTGCCGGTCATGCCCGACAGCTTCTTGTAGAGGCGGAAATAGTTCTGGATGGTCACCGAGGCGAGGGTCTGGTTCTCGGGCTGGACCCGGGCGCCTTCCTTGGCCTCGATGGCCTGGTGCAGGCCTTCCGACAGGCGCCGGCCCTGCATCATGCGGCCGGTGAACTCGTCGATCAGGACCACCTCGCCAGCGCGGATGATGTAGTCCTTGTCACGGGTATAGAGGACGTTGGCGCGCAGGGCCTGGTTTACATGGTGGACCGCCGAGACGTTGGCCGGGTCATAGAGGCCGGCCGAATCCTCAACCAGGTGGCCGCTCTGTTCCAGCATCTCCTCGATGCGCTCGGAGCCGAGCTCGGTCAGCAGCACCTGGCGCTGCTTCTCGTCGAGATCGAAGTTCTCCGGGTCCTTGATCAGCTCTTTAACCAGGACGTCGATGGTCTTGTAGAACTCGCTGCGGTCCTCGGTGGGGCCGGAGATGATCAGCGGCGTGCGCGCCTCGTCGATCAGGATGGAGTCCACCTCGTCGACGATCACGAAGTTATGGCCGCGCTGGACCATCTCGCTCATCTCATAGGCGAGGTTGTCGCGCAGATAGTCGAAGCCGAACTCGTTGTTGGTGCCGTAGGTGATGTCCGACTGATAGGCGGCCTGACGCTGGCCCTGCGACAGGCCGTGGACGATGACGCCCACGCTCATGCCCAGGAACCGGTAGATCTGGCCCATCCACTCGGCGTCGCGCTGGGCCAGATAGTCATTGACCGTGATCGCGTGGACGCCCTTGCCTTCGAGGGCGTTGAGATAGACCGGCAGGGTGGCGACCAGGGTCTTGCCCTCGCCGGTGCGCATCTCGGCGATGCCGCCCCGGTGCAGGACCATGCCGCCCACCATCTGCACGTCGAAGTGGCGCAGGCCGATGGTCCGCTTGGAGGCCTCGCGGACCACCGCAAAAGCTTCTTCCAGCAGCTGATCCAGGGTCTCGCCCTTGGCCAGCCGGGCGCGGAACTCTTCGGTCTTGCCGCGCAGCGCCTCGTCGGAGAGGGCCTCGAGCTGGGGTTCGAAGGCGTTGATCTTGGCGACCCGGGCCTGGAAGGCCTTGACCTTGCGGTCGGGTGCGGAGCCGAAGAGCCGTTGGAAGAACATGTGTGGGGGCGTCCGAGAATGCAGTCGATGCGGGGTCGCGGGCGTTTCGCACGGCGCGCCGTCTGACCTTCGCCTGCCCGGAGTCCCGCTCTTTGAGCGAGGCCGAGACTTAAGCAGCGGCCTCCCCAGTGTCAACGCAGGGGCGGCAGACAGCGCCGAACGCCATCCTTCTAGCCTGAGGCCTTGGCGGTCGCCGGAAGGGGGCTGTCCTGGATCAGGCCGACCATGGTTTCGATCAGGCGGCCGGGCAGGATGGGCTTGGCCACATGGGCGGTGGCGCCGGCGGCCAGGGCCTCGGCCACATGGTGCGTCATGGCGTTGGCCGACAGGGCGATGATCGGCACAGGCGTCGCGATCACAGCCCGCTCCAGCTCCCGGATCCGCCGGGTGGCGCTCAGGCCGTCCAGGACCGGCATCTGCAGGTCCATCAGGACGATGTCGAACCGCCCCGGCGCAAAGGCGTCCAGGGCCTCCTGGCCGTTTTCGGCATAGGTGGCCTGGGCCTGGACCAGATCAAGCACCATGGCGACGATACGGCGGTTGTTGGGATTGTCCTCAACCACCAGCACTCTCAGGTCGTGAGGATGCGGCGGCGCGCCAGCGTCCGTGATGGTCAGGGCTGCGTCCTGCACCCGCCTTGCGCGGAAGGTCGCCTCGAAGGTCGAGCCCTGGCCGGGCGTGGAGCGCCAGCTGATGGCGCCGCCCATCATTTCGGCCAGCGAGCGGGAGATCGCCAGGCCCAGGCCCGTGCCGCCGAACTGGCGGGTGATGGAATCGTCGCCCTGCTCGAACCGGTCGAACAGTCGCGCCCCGCGTTCGGGCGTGAAGCCGCAGCCGGTGTCGGTGACCCGCAGGGTGATCAGGGAGTCGGCCGGACCATCCTCAGCCGAGACGTCGAGAACCACCTCGCCGGCCTCGGTGAACTTCACCGCATTGCTGAGCAGATTGCCGAGAACCTGCCGCACCCGCAGGCTGTCGCCCTCGAACAGGCCCGTCGCCGCCGGCGCGATATGGGCGCGGAAGGCCAGCCCCTTGGCGTCGGCCTTGGCGGCGAACAGATCGATCATCGCCTGGAGTGCGGGTCCAAGATCGAAGGGCGTGCGCTCCACATCCAGCTGGCCGGCCTCGATCTTGGCGAAGTCCAGCACATCGTTCAGCAGTCGCTCCAGCATCCGCCCCGACTGGGCGATCAGCTGGGCCATCTCCTGCTGGCGAGGGGCGAGGTCGGTCATGGCCAGCAGATCGGCCACGGCGGTGACGCCGTTCAGCGGCGTGCGGATCTCATGGCTCATATTGGCCAGGAAGCGGGACTTGGCCTCGCTGGCCTCGACGGCGGCCTGGCGGGCGATATCGGCGGCCCGCGCCGCCTCGGCCAGGCGGCGGCGTTGCGCCGAGGCCAGGGTCTGGGACACGAGCAGACTGAGACGGGAGACAAGCGCCCCGTCCCGGGCGCTGTAGGCGCCGGCCCGATGACTGCACAGGACCAGCAGGCCAGGCCCTGAGGCCCCCAGGATCGGCGCATAGATGCCGCCGCCGGGCAGCGGGGAAAGGCCCTCGCACAGGCCCCATTCCGGAACCCGGCGATTGTCGGCGACCACGGCGGCCCGGCCATGGGCCACGCGGCTGAAGAAGCCGCCGCCCGGCCAGCGTGCGCCGACGGCCATGGGATCAGTCGCCGCCGTGCAGGCGAAGCCCTCGCCCTCGGGCTCGACGACCAGGGCCAGGTTGAAGGCCACGCTGCGGCTGAGCAGGTCGAAGACCCTCGCCTGCAGCAGGCTGGGATCCTCCTCGCCCTGCAGCGCCTCGATGCCGCCCAGAACGAGATCCTGCTCCCGCAGCCGTTCGCGCAGGGAGGCTTCGATCTGCTTGGCCGAGGCCAGGGCCTCCCGGAGCTGTTCCTTGTCGAGATCGAACATCATCAGCCGAAGGTCAGGGCCGAGACCATCAGGTTGCCGTGCCGGTTGCAGCTGTCGACGATCGCGCCCTGCTCGCCGAAGGTGAAGGCGCCGAGGAAGGGGGCGCCGGGCATGGCGCGGCGGATCTCCTCGACCACCTCGTCCATCTGGTCGCGCACATGCAGCATGCAGCCGCCGCAATAGATGACCAGCCCGCCCAGGCTGTCGGCGCCGGCCCATCCGCCCATGGCGCAGGCGTCGTCGATCACCAGGCCGGCGCGCTTGACGAGGGATTCCGGCGAGCCGCGCATCATATGCACCACGTCGCCTTCGCTGATGTCGGTGAACAGGGAGAGGTCGCCGGCCACGCCGAGCAGGGCCGGGTGGGACAGGACGAACATTGGCACCCCCTGCACCTCGGCGGCGACCCGGCCCAGGGGCGTGGGCGTGCTCATGGCCAGGATCGCCCCGGCGCCGTCGGCGCCCACGGCGCCTTCGGTCCAGTGGCCATAGACCTCGCCCGCCGGCCGATGGTCGATCTCCAGCACCTGCCGGTCCTGGGCGCGGGTGACGACGCCGAACAGTCCGGTGGGGGCGTAGCCGCTCTGGAAGGCGGCGCCATGACGGGTGCTGGGAAAGAGGACGGCGACCACCACATGATCCTCCAGCACGCCCTCGCAGGCGAACTGTCGCCAGGCGCCGGCGATGGCCTCGTCGGCCGAACTGCCGCCGATGATCGGGGTCTGGGCGCCGATCACCGACTGAACGCCGGCCAGCACGCCCTCCTCGCAGCCCGGCGGCTGACAGCACCAGACCAGGGTCGGGATCTCGAAGTCGCGGCCGGCGGCCGTCAGGGCGCGTTCCACCGCCGCGGCGCCCGCAGCCTGGGCGTCGTCGCCCAGGGGGGCGGCTCCCACCCCATAGGCGCCCTCGGGATCGACCAGCCCCAGGACGCCGACAGCGCCGTCGGGTCCGCTGTGGAAGCCGTGCTCCGTCATCACCCCGGCGCAGGAGGTGCCGCCGACGATCTGGACGCCGGGCAGGTGGGCGCTCAGCGCCGCCACCAGGGCGGGCTCGGCGCGGTGTTCGGTGGCGTAGAGGACGAGGAGTTGCGGCGCGGCGCCAAGCCGGCCGTGAAGATCGCGGGAGGTTTCGAAGGCGGCCTGCTCGGCGCAATCGGCGAGACTGAAGGCGGTGGCGATCTTCATGACGGCCTCCTGCGGTTCAAGGATCGATCAGGTCGCCACCCGCCAAAATGGTCGGGCAAGCAGAACAGAGTCGAAACCTACAGCAGGAGCGGTAAAGGAATTCCTCGGGGCGCGCGCCGAAACGCATCGCCCCGAGGAACGGGTCGTCTGGTCTTAGTAGACTTCGAACAGGCCAGCCGCGCCCATGCCGCCGCCGATGCACATGGACACCACGACGTTCTTGGCGCCGCGGCGCTTGCCTTCCTGCAGGATGTGGCCCGCCAGGCGCGCGCCGGTCATGCCGTAGGGATGGCCGATGGCGATGGAGCCGCCATTGACGTTGTACTTCTCAGGGTCGATGCCCAGCTGGTCGCGGGAATAGAGGCACTGCGAGGCGAAGGCCTCGTTCAGCTCCCACAGGTCGATGTCGTCGATCTTCAGGCCATGACGTTCCAGCAGGCGCGGAATGGCGAAGACCGGGCCGATGCCCATCTCGTCGGGCTCGCAGCCGGCGACGACCCAGCCCTTGAAGGCGCCCATGGGGCTCAGGCCCTTACGCTCGGCGGCCTTGGCTTCCATGATCACCACGGCGGCGGCGCCGTCCGACAGCTGGCTGGCGTTGCCGGCGGTGATGAACTTGCCTTCGCCGCGGACGGGCTGAAGCTTGGCCAGGCCTTCCAGGGTGGTTTCGGGACGATTGCACTCGTCGCGATCGACCGTGTAGTCGACGATGGTCTCTTCCTTCGTCTCCTTGTTGACCTGCTTCATCTTGGTCTTCATGGGGACGATTTCGTCCTTGAACTTCTGCGCCTGCTGGGCCGCAGCCATCCGCTGCTGGGATTCCAGCGAGTACTGGTCCTGGTACTCACGGCTGATGTTGTAGCGCTCGGCGACGATGTCGGCGGTGTCGATCATCGGCATGAAGATGGCCGGATACTCTTTCACCAGGGCCGGGTCGATATTGTCGCGACCGCCGCCGCCGCCGGGGATCGACAGGGATTCCACGCCGCCGGCGACGACCGCGTCGGCGCCGTCGTTACGCACATAGTTGGCCGCCGTGGCGATGGTGTTCAGGCGCGAGGAGCAGAAGCGGTTGACCGTGGAGCCGGAGGTGGTGATCGGCATGCCGGCGAGCAGGGCCACCTGGCGCCCGAGATTGCCCGCGCCATGGGACACATTGCCCATAATGCAGTCTTCGATCTCAGAAGCGTCGATTCCCGAACGCTCAACGGCGTGTTTCACCGCATGCGCGCCCATGCTCATGGTCGGGGTCATGTTGAAGCCCCCGCGGCCCGACTTGGCGAGCCCCGTGCGGGCATAGGAAACGATAACGGCTTCGCGCATACGAAATTCTCCCAAATGAATGCGATCCGGCGGCCCGCTTGTGCTGCGGTCGCCTGGCTATGATCGCGGCAACCTTTGCATCCCGCGAGGGAAATGGCTAGGGACGGACTGCGCCCGTGGTCTCGTCCCGGGTCCATGGGAAGCAGCCTATGATCGTTGAAAAGCCCTCTCGTTTCGGAGGCTTGGCGGCCCTTCTGGTGGTCGTCGGCCTTACCCTGGCCGCCTGCGGCGATCGCGGGGGCGATGATCGCCCGCCTCAACCCGGGGACGAGGCCGTCGCCCGGGTCGATGGCAAGGCGGTCTGGGCCTCCGACGTCAAGCGCGAGGCCGTGGCCCAGGGGCTGATCGGCGAGGGCGAACCGCTGGATATTTCCTCGGACCTGTTCCGCCGGGTGCTGGACGAGGTGATCGACCAGAAGCTGCTGGCGGCCGAGGCCCTGTCGCGCAATCTGGACGAGGACCCGGTGGCCCAGCGCCGCCTGGCCGCCGCCCGCGAACGCATCCTGGGCGACATGCTGGTGGAGAGCGTCGTCTCCGACGCCGTCAATGAGAACGCCATTCGCGGCCTCTATCAGGAGCAGCTCAAGCTCGCCCGCCAGTCTGAGGAAATCCGCGCCCGCCAGATCATGGTGGCCACGCAGGCGGAGGGCGAGGCGGTCAAGAATCTGCTGACCACCGGCGCTTCCTTCGAGGCCCTGGCCATGGAGCGTTCCACCGACGCGGCCACCCGGTTCAACGGCGGCGACCTGGGCTATTTCACCACCGACGTGATGCCCGAGGCCTATGAGGGCGCGCTGAAGGACGCCAAGACCGGCGAGGTCGTCGGCCCCTTCGAGGTCGAAGGCGGCTGGGCCGTGGTCCGCATCGAGGACCGTCGCCTGGAGGAGCCGATCACCCTGGAGGCCGCTCGCCCGCAGATCATCCGCTTCCTCACCTATGATCAGGTCCGCGACCTGCTGGAGAAGCTGCGCGGCCGCGCCAAGGTCGAGACGCTGATCGGCGCCGGCGAAGACGTGCCCGGCGCCCCGGTGGAGCCTGCCGACGCAGCGCCCGAAGCGGCCAAGACGCCCGCGCCCGACGCCAAGGCGCCCACGCCCCAGGCGTCCGCGCCCAAGACCCCCGCCCCCAAGAGCCCAGAGGCCAAGTAATGGCGCGCAAGGATAGCGACCCGGCCAAGGCGCCGAAACCGGCGGCGACCTCCGCCAAGGCCGCCCCCCGCGGGAGCGAGAGCGTCACCGAGGCCGTCGGCCAGAAGATCGAGCGCGCCCTCGACCCCCTGGCCAGCGCCATCAAACGCGCCGCCCTCAAGCGGGCTGACAAGACCAGCCGCGCCCTGGACGCCCCGACACAGGCGCCCAAGCCCGCCAAGGGCGCTTTGCCCGTTTCCCCCCTGGTCGTGCCGTTTCCCGCCATGGTCCCCGTGGCCGGCGTGAGCCTGGCGACCGGCCGGGCCGGCTTCTACAAGCATGAGCGCGACGACCTGCTGGTCATGAGCTTTGATCCCGGCACGACGGCGGCCGGCGTTTTCACCCGCCACAAGGTGGGCTCGGCGCCGGTGGACTGGTGCCAGAAGCAGTTGGCCGCCACCAAGGGGACCGAGGTCCGCGCCCTGGTGGTCAACGCCGGCTGCGCCAATTCCTTCACCGGCAAGCCAGGCGCCGATGCGGTGCGCAGGGTGGCCTCGGCCGTCGCCAAGCGGTTCGATTGTCGCCAGCGCGATGTGATGGTGGCCTCCACCGGCGTGATCGGCGTGCTGCTCGACGACGCCAAGATCACCCAGCGCCTGGCCGAGGTGGAGCAGAGGCTGACGCCGGACGGCTGGGCCGGGGCGGCCCGGGCCATCATGACCACCGACACCTTCCCCAAGGGCGCCGTGGCCGAGGCCGAGATCGACGGGACCAAGGTGCGGATCGCCGGCATCTGCAAGGGCTCGGGCATGATCGCGCCGGACATGGCGACCATGCTGGCCTTCGTGGTCACCGATGCGGCCATCGCTGCGCCGGCGCTGCAGAGCCTGGTGAACCTCTATGTGCGCACCACCTTCAACTGCGTGACGGTGGACGGCGACCGCTCGACCAACGACACCCTGATGCTGTTCGCCACCGGGCAGTCCGGCGCGCCGAAGATCTCCCGGGCCGGCGACAAGCGCCTGGCCGACTTCCGCGACAAGCTGGAGGGGGTGCTGATGGACCTCGCCCAGCAACTGGTGCGCGACGGGGAGGGGGCGAGCAAGTTCGTCAAGATCACCGTCGCCGGCGCCGAGAACCCGGTCTCAGCCCGCAAGATCGCCCGCACCGTGGCCGAAAGCCCCCTGGTCAAAACCGCCTTCGCCGGCGAGGACGCCAACTGGGGACGGATCGTCATGGCGGTGGGCCGGGCCGACGAGCCGGTGAACCGCGACGCGCTGTCGGTCCGCTTCGGCGAGCACTGGGCCGCCCAGGATGGCCTCATCTCGCCCACCTATGACGAGGCCAAGATGAGCGCCTACATGAAGCGCCAGGAGCTCGAGGTCTTCATCGATGTGGGCGTGGGCAAGGCCAGCGCCAGCATGTGGACCTGCGACCTGACCAAGCAGTACGTCGCGATCAACGGCGACTACCGGTCGTGATCTAGCCCCGCTGGGCGACCGCCGCCCTCAGGACGTCGCGCAGGGCCTTCTCGGAATAGGGCTTGCTGATGATCGTCACGCCGGACAGGTGGTCAGGCAGGTCGGCCTGATCGCCGAAACCGGTGCCGAAGGCGAAGGGGATCTTCTCGGCTGTCAGGCGCTCAGCCACCGGCAGGCTGGTCTCTTCCCCCAGGTTGAGGTCGAGGAAGGCGAAGTCCGGCCGCTCGCCGGCGATCGCCTCAAGGGCCGCGGCGACATTGGAGGCCAGGCTGACCTGGCCCACGCCGAGCTTCTGCAGCACACCCTCCAGATCGAGCGCAATGATCATATTGTCCTCGACCACCAGCACATGGTTCGGACCCGCCATGCGGCCATCCGTAACCGGCGCAGCCGCCTTGCCCGGGTCGGCCGGCCGCCCCTCGACGACAAAGCGGCCCGGGATCCGCAGGGCCACCCTCAGGCCTGAAGGATCGAAGGTCACCTCGGCCTCGCCCCCCAGCTCATGGGGGATGGAGCGTTCGATGATGGTGGAGCCGAATCCCCGCCGCGAGGGGGCCTGGACCACCGGCCCACCCTCCTCGCGCCAGGCGAGGTCCAGGGCGCCTGAGGCGTCGGTGGTCCAGCTCACATGAACCTTGCCGCGGCTGTCGCACAGGGCGCCGTACTTGGCCGAATTGGTCACCAGTTCGTGGATCACCAGGGACAGGGTCGAGAAGGCCTGCGGCTCGATCAGGACGTCCGGACCCGACAGGATCAGCCGGTCGGCCTTGGCCGCCAGATAGGCCTCGGCCTCGCTGCGGATGAGGTCGGTCAGCGCGCCCGGTCCCCAATGTTGCTGGGTGATCTGGTCGTGCGCCCGGGCCAGCGCCTGGACCCGCCCCGACACCACCTCGAAGAACTGCTGGACGTTGGTCGCCCCGTCGCGGCTCTGGGAGATCAGGCCGCGGATCAGGCCCAGGATGTTGCGCACCCGGTGGTTCAGCTCGGCGATCAGGATTTCCTGCCGGTGCTGGGCCTTGCCGCGCTCGGCGTTGGCCAGGTCGGTCAACCGCATGACCACCTCGAGCAGGGTCAGCCGCAGACTGTCCACCACCGCCAGCTCCGAGGCCGACCAGGGTTTGGACTGGCCGCGAACGGTTTCCTTCCAGGTCTCGAAACTCTCACGCGGGGTCAGTCGGGCGCCGAGCGGTCCGACCGTCACCGCCTTGTTGGGATCGCCGCCCCAGGCCACGTCGCGCACCACCTCGGCCCGCTGGAAGATCAGATAGTCGCCGGGCTCCCGCGACAGGGGCACGGCGATGACGCCGGCGGCGTCGCGCCAGCCCTCGGCCTCCGGCAGATGGGCGGCCAGGTGGTGGGTGTGGAAGACACCCAGCGTGCGGTGGGCGTCCAGGAAGGCGATCAGGGTCTTGAGCCGGTCGGCGTCCAGGCCGTCCCCATGGCTGGCGGTCTGGCCGCCCATATGGAGGGTCACGCCCTCGCAGCCGGCCAGGCTGCAGAGCTCGCCGAAGAAGGGCGTGAGGCTTTCTGGCCCAGAGGCCGTGGCCACCGAATTCACCAGCCGGTCGTGCAGGTTGCGGGCGCGCTCCACGTGGCGGGCCTCAATCTCCTGCTCGCGGCTCTCCAGCATGTAGGAGAAGATCTGGCCAAACAGCTCGGCCGCCGTGCGGCGCTCGTAGGAGACGTGGTGCGGGCCGTAGTGGTGGCAGGCGAACAGGCCCCACAGCTTGCCGTGACGCAGGATGGAGATGGAGAGCGAGGCGCCCACGCCCATATTGCGCAGATACTCGATATGGATCGGCGACACCGCCCGCAGCATCGACATGGACAGGTCCAGAGGCCCGCCGCTGGGGCCAAGCGCCGGGCGGACCTTGGGGGTCTCGGCGTCGATATCGGCGATGATGCGCAGCCAGCTGCGCTCATAGAGGGCGCGCGCCTGCTGGGGAATGTCGGAGGCCGGATAGCGCTGACCGAGGAACGAGCCGATGCCCGGCCGCACCGATTCGGCGATCACCTCGCCGGCGCCGTCCTGGTCGAAACGATAGACCATGACCCGGTCGAATTCGGTCAGGGCGCGCACCTGGCGGGCGGCCTCGTGCACGATGTCCTCGATGGTCTTCCGCTCGGCTACGCGGTTGGACATGGAGCGCACCGCCGAGGCCGCCTCCAGCGAGGACTCCGCGCGGCTGGGCTCGGCCTCGATGACCAGGAGGTCGCCGGAATAGTGGACGGCCACATCAAAGGGCTCGCCGCCGGCCCGGAGCGGCAGGTTGAACACCCGCTCCACCGAATCGGCGCCGCGCATGATCTGCAGTCGGCCGCGGATCTCGTGCACGGCGTGGCCGTCGAGCACCTCGGTGAGGGAGCGCCCGATCAGGTCCTCGGCCGCGTCGCCTAGGAAGGCGCGGGTGTTGTCGGAGGCGTGCGCCACCATCCACTGGCCGGTGACCGCCAGCAGGAAGCCGAACGGCTGAATCTCACCCAGCAAGTGGATCGGTTCGCGATCACAGTTCGTCAGGTCGACATCGGACAAGGCCGCGAACGATCCAATTCAAGGGGGAGGTGGAGACGCCGGGGGGGAGGCGTCGGCGGGGAGCTTCACCGGCGATAGAATATCAAATCGGCTCGCAGGTCTGTCGGGTAGCGGACGCTTTATGTGAGGCTTCGGTTCAGCGGGGCAGGGCGGGGGCGGTTTTAAATCCCGCCTCGAAGGCTGCGAACACGCCGCGGGCGCCGTCAATGGCGGCGGCGGTCTCCGCCGGGCCGAGGCTGCGGCTGTCGAGCCATTCGAGGAAGGTGCGCCACAGGGGCTGGCCCTCGCCGTGCGCCAGATAGGCGCTGGGGGCTCCGGGCTGCGCCTCGGCCAGCCGACGACGCAGCAGGATGCCGCCCAGACGTGAGCCTTCCAGGACATAGAGGGCGCCCACGCGCGCGGCGGCGGTGGCCGGCGCAGGCATATTGGACGGTTGCGGCGCTTCGAGCCCGAGTTGGGCCAGGTCGTCCAACAGGGCCCCAGCGCGACGCCGCTGCGGCCAGCCCGGCGGCAGGTCCTGGGGCGGGGCTGTGTCCAGCGCCGCCTCCAGCGGCGGCAGCACCGCAGCGTGAGCCAGGAGAAAGGCGCCATAGCCGGCAGGCTGGGCGAGATCGAAGGCGCCGCCCAGCTGGTCGACGCGGTCGTGATCCTGGCGCGTGGCCGCGCGCAGGGTGGTTCTGAGATTCAAGATCGGAAGAGCACACGTCTGAACTCCAGTCACGTCGTAAGCGCGTATGCCGTCTTCTGCTTGAAAAAAAATAAGCGACGCA